>NZ_JRMM01000037.1:0-31471 GCF_000972905.1 Mycobacterium sp. UM_Kg27 | reverse complement strand
TGTGTATAAGAGACAGCCGCCGGGGTGGACCAGAGACTGATCGCCCTGGCTCAGCAGCACCGGAATTCGGTGGCCGACGCCGCGGCCCGGATCGGCCGGTTCGTCGCCGACGAGCACGCGCTGCGGCTGCTGAACCTGCGCCGGGTGGCGCGCAGCATCGCCGGCGCCGGTCCCGGACCCGAGGGCAACGTCACCAAGCTCAAGCTGGCCGAGCACATGGGTGATGGTGCGGCCATCGGAGCCGCGCTGCTGGGTCCCGACGTCGCCCTGGATGACGGGCCGGGCGCAATGGCGGGCCGGATGGTGATGGGGGCGCGCGGTATCGCAATCGCCGGCGGCACCTCGGAGGTGACGCGCAACCAGATCGCCGAGCGAATTCTGGGGATGCCCCGTGACCCGCTGATCAAGTAGCGTTTGCCCTGACCTTTGCACGAGCGTGCAGAGTTGTCCGCCAAAGTCCTTGGTGACGCCGGACAACTCCGCACACTCGTCCAGAAGGAGGAGGACGCGTAGTGGTAACCGTCGCCGACCATGTCATTACCGTTCTCCAGCGCAGCGGGGTGCGGCGCATCTTCGGGATACCCGGTGACAGCCTCAACGGGCTCACCGATGCGATCCGCCGGGCCGGCGACTTCGGCTGGGAACAGGTGCGCCACGAGGAGACCGCTGCGTTCGCGGCCGCCGCGGAGGCGGCTTTGCGCGGTGGTTTGGCGGTATGCGCCGGTAGTTGCGGACCCGGCAACCTGCACCTGATCAACGGCCTGTTCGATGCGCAGCGCAGCCGGGTGCCGGTGCTGGCGATCGCTGCCCACATCCCGCTCGCCGAGGTCGGCTCCGAGTATTTCCAAGAAACCCACCCGCAGAACCTATTTCGTGAGTGCAGTGTCTACTGCGAGTTGGTCAGCACCCCCGAGCAGGCGCCGCGAATCTTGGAGCTGGCCATGCGTGCGGCGGTGGAGGAGAACGGCGTCGCCGTCGTGGTGGTGCCGGGCGAGATCTTCGGTCACCGTCTCGACGAGACCGCCTGGGGGGCGCGTCCGGTGCGGCCCACCGGATCGGTATGCCACCCCGACGAGCAGGGGTTGCGGGCGGCCGCGGCCATGCTCAACTCGGCCGCCAACGTCACCATTTTGGCCGGTGCCGGAGTTGCCGGCGCCCATGGCCAGGTGATGGAGTTGGCGCACACCTTGGCAGCGCCTATCGTGCACGCGTTACGCGGCAAGGAGTACATCGAGTACGACAATCCCTACGACGTCGGTATGACAGGACTGCTGGGTTTCGCGTCCGGGTACAAGGCGATCCGCGAAGCCGATGTGTTGCTGATGCTGGGCACCGACTTTCCCTACCAGCAGTTCTATCCCGATCGTGCGCAGATCATTCAAGTCGACATTCGCGGTCGAAACCTCGGCCGGCGCACCCCGATCGATCTCGGGCTGCTCGGCACGGTTACCGACACCGTCGCCGCGTTACAGCCATTGCTGGCACCCAAGAATGACCGCAGTCACCTGGAAAGGTCGCTCAAGCACTACCGCAAGACCCGCCAGCGACTCGACTCGCTGGCGTCCAACGATCGAGACCGCACGCCGATACGTCCCGAATATGTTGCCGCGGTGGCTAATCGGTTGGCCTCAGCTGACGCGGTTTTCACCGTCGACGTCGGGTCCCCGGTGGTATGGGCGGCCCGGTACGTGACCATGAACGGGCGACGGCGACTGATCGGATCGTTCAACCACGGCACCATGGCGTGCGCGCTGCCGCACGCGATCGGCGCTCAGTCCTTCGATCGGAAGCGGCAGGTTGTCGCGTTGGCCGGCGACGGTGGCCTGGCGATGCTGTTCGGCGAGCTGCTGACCTTGACGCAGAATCGCTTGCCGGTCAAGGTGATCGTGTTCAACAATTCGTCGCTGAACTTCGTCGAACTGGAGATGAAGGCCGCCGGCATCGTCAACTTCGGTACCGAGCTGGAGAATCCGGACTTCGGCGCCGTCGCCACCGCGCTGGGCATGTTCGGTAGGCGGGTGGAGCGGCCGGCCGATTTGGAAGCGGCGCTGACCGAGGCGTTCGCCTACGACGGACCAGCGGTCGTCGACGTCGTCACCGCACGCCAGGAACTGTCGATTCCGCCGGCGATCACCGCTGAACAGGCCAAAGGCTTCTCGCTCTACGCGATCCGGACGATCCTGGCCGGTCGCAGCGACGAACTGCTGGACCTGGTGACCACCAACGTGGCCCGCCGCATCTTGAATTGATATCGATCTCGACGCCAGTCGATAAATGCGTTGCGCGTCCAGCGGCCGCGCGATTAGCCTGAGTGACACCATGCGTTATCCAGTCGTAGTAGCCGGCACCCGCAGCGGGGTCTGATCCAGACCGACCCCCCGCTGTGGGTCGGAAGCTACTCCCGTCGGTCGCTCTCTTCGAGCAGAAAAGACCGCACTATGGCCAGCACATCCTTCGCAGACCGATTCGACACCCGACTACCGCGTGAACTGCGCGACCCGGGCGAACAGCTCACGTGGGAAGGCTTTGTGGCCAACTACGGGCGTTGTGCCGGACCGCTGCGGCTGGGCCGCTGGCGTTGCCTGGACGTCGATCGCCCCGCGGCACGGCTGGGGCTCCAGGGCCGCACTTACCAGGCGACAATCGCCATCGGAGATCGGACCGGCACGTGCACCGCAGCGGCGCACGGTCCGCTGGCCGCACTGACCGAGATGCTGTACGAGCGGGGTATCACGCTGGAAATCCTCGGATTCCATCAGCTCCGCTGCGGCACCGAGACGGCGACGTTCATCCACGGTTCCAACGGTCGCGAGACGGCCTGGGCGGTGGGGTTTGCCCCCGAGGCTGGACGCTCAGCCGTGGACGCTGTTGTCACTTGCGTCAACCGGCTTCTCACGGCGGAGTGCGATACGTCTGCGCGGTGAGTGGAAGGCGACGGCGCAATTAGAGCTGGCGCAAGACGATCGGCATCCCGTCCGCCGGAATGGGCATGCCGCCATAGTCCCAGCGTGTCCGATATCCGGGGCGCGGCAACTCCAGCCGGTACCGTCGCAGCAGCCGGTGCAAGATCGCCTTGACTTCGAGGCGGCCGAATGTCATGCCGATGCACTTGTGCGCACCGCCGCCGAACGGATTGAACGCGTAGCGGTGCCGCTTGTGCTCGCTGCGCGGCTCGGTGAACCGTTCCGGGTCGAACTTCATCGGCTCCGTCCACAACTCGGGGAGACGGTGGTTCACGCCGGGGTATGCGATGACGTTGGTGCCCTGGGGGATGAAGTAGCCCAGTAGCTCGGTGTCGCGGACTGCCTGGCGCATCGCCCACTGCACCGGTGTCACCAGGCGAATCGATTCGTCCATCACCAAATCGAGCGATTCCAGCTTCTCCAGAGATTCGATGTCGAGCGGTCCGTCGCCCAGTCGATCCGATTCGTCACGGCAGCGTTGCTGCCATTCCGGGTTGCCCGCGAGGTTATAGACCATCGAGGTGGCCGTCGACGTCGACGTGTCGTGGGCGGCCATCATCAAAAAGATCATGTGGTTGACGATGTCGATGTCGGAGAACCGGTTGCCGTCTTCGTCCTCGGCCGAGCACAGCGCGGTGAGCAGGTCGTTGCCTTCCTTGCCGCGGTGTTCCTGGACCCGGGCGGTGAAGTAGGCCTCCAGGAGTTCGCGCGCCTTGAGGCCACGCCACCAGGTGAAGGGCGGCACGCTGGTTCGGATCACTGCGTTGCCGGCCCGGGTCGTCGTGGTGAACGCCTTATTGACCTTGGTGACCAGCTCGCGGTCGGTGCCGGGCTGGTGCCCCATGAACACCAGCGCGGCGATGTCGAGGGTGAGTTCCTTCATCGCGGGGTACAGCAGGAAGCGCGGGTCGTCGGTGACCCAGTCGTTGGCGATCACCTGGGAGGCGACCAGGTCGATCTGTTCGACATAGCCGACCAGGCGGGGTCGTACGAACGCCTCCTGCATGATCCGGCGATGGAACATGTGTTCCTCGAAGTCCAGCAGCATCAGGCCCCGGTTGAAGAACGGCCCGATTACCGGCACCCAGCCCTGTTGCGAATAGTCCTTGTTGCGGTTGGAGTAGATGACCTGCGTCGCATCGGGTCCCAGTGCTGCGACGGCGGGCAAGACGGGCGAATCGCCGAACAACAGTGGCCCGTGCGTGTGATAGATGCGCATCAGGTAGTCAGGGCCGCCGCGCAGCATCTCGATCATGTGCCCCAGGATGGGCAGCCCGGAGTCGCCGAGGACCGGTTTGAGGCCACTGCCCGGGGGCGGCTCGGCGAGCTTCTTCTCCGGGAACTCCATGTTCAACAGCCGTTTCTCCAGCGCCCCCATACCGGGGAAGTTGTTGAACGACGGGGTGAACCGGCGCTTGGCCTGGTCGATCAGGTACTGCGGCGTGCTGATCGTCGTCACCGACGCTCCTTTACGGCGCCCGACGGGCTGTGGCGCCCGTCACTTGCCCGCCATCCTTGGATCAAACTTGACGACTGTCAAGGCCGACTCCAGCGTGGCGCGCCGCGAAGTTCCGGGTTGAGTGGCGCCGGCGTGTCAGGAGGTGATGTGTCAGGCGCGCGGGGGCTACAGCCGGCGCAGGACTATCGGCATGCCGTCCATCGGGATGGGCATGCCGCCGTAGTCCCAGCGCGGCTTGTAGCCGGGATGCGACAGCTCGATCCGGTACTGGCGCAGCAACCGGTGCAGCACCGTCTTGATCTCGAGGCGTCCGAACACCATCCCGATGCACTTGTGCGCGCCGCCACCGAACGGGGCCCAGGCGTAGCGGTGCTTCTTGTGCTCCGACCGCGGCTCGAGGAATCGCTCCGGGTCGAACTGACGGGGATTGGTGTACAGCTCGGGCAGCCAGTGGTTCATCCCTGGCCACGTCACGACGTTGGTACCGGCCGGTACGTAATGGCCCAACAGATCGGTGTCGCGCACGGTCTGGCGCATATTGAACGGCAGGGGAGTCACCAGCCGCAAGGACTCGTCCATGACCAGGTCGAGGGTCTCCAGCTTCTCCAGCGACTCGATGTCCAAGGGGCTGTCGCCGAGCCGCGTCGACTCGTCGCGGGCGCGGTCCTGCCACTCGGGGTGTGCGGCCAGGTGGTAGATCATCGTGGTCACCGTCGAGGTGGTGGTGTCGTGGGCGGCCATCATCAAGAAGATCATGTGGTTGACGATGTCGGCATCGGAGAAGCTGTTGCCGTCCTCGTCGGAGGTGTGACAGAGCACGGTGAGCATGTCGGTGCCCTCGACCTTGCGACGCTCCTTGACTCGCTCCACGAAGTAGTCCTCGAGCAGCTTGCGGCCCTGCAGGCCCTGCCACCACTTGAACGGGGGCAGGCCGGTGCGGATGATGGCGCCGCCGGCCCGGGTGGTCTGCTCGAAGGCACGGTTGACCTTGGTGACCAGTTGGTGGTCACTGCCCGGCTCGTGGCCCATGAACACCACCGAGGCGACGTCGAGAGTCAGCTCCTTCATCGCCGGGTACACCAAGAAGCGGCCGTCGTCGGTGGGCCAGTCGGCCACGATCGCCGAAGCCACCCGGTCGATGTCCTCGACGTAGCTGGCCAGCCGGGGCCGCGTGAAGGCCGACTGCATGATCCGCCGGTGCGCCATGTGCTCGTCGAACTCCAGCATCATCAAGCCGCGGTTGAAGAACGGCCCGATAACCGGAAGCCAGCCCTTCTGCGAGAAGTCCTTGTTCTTGTTGGTGAAGATCGTCTGGGTGGCGTCGGGTCCCAACGCGACGATCGAGGGCAGGATCGGCGAGTCGGCGAACGTGACCGGGCCGCGGGTGTTGTACAGGTGCAGCGGGAAATCGGGGCCCTGACGGAACATCTCGACGATATGTCCCAGCAGCGGCAGACCGGAGTCGCCCACTACCGGCTTGAGGCCGCTGCCCGCCGGCGGGGTCGCCAAAGTACGCTGCGGCCAGTCGACGTTCATCAGCCGCTTCTCGAGCAAACCCATGCCGGGGATGGTGTTCACGGTCGGGGTGAACCGGCGCTTGGCCTGGTCCAGCAGGTAACGCGGGGTACTGATGGTGGTCACGAACGCTCCTTAGCGGCCCGATAGGCTGTGGTAGCCGTCACTTGGTCACTAATACTTGGATCAAATTTGACGCCTGTCAAGTTTGAATCCAGCCCGGCGTGGTGCAAGGTGCAAAGGTGAACACTGAGGACAGCGCAGGCGGGCGGTCTCCCGACGATCTGCCCGTGCGCCGGGGCGACAAGCAACGCCAGGCGATTGTTCAGGCGGTGCGGGAGCTGCTGGAGGAAAAGCCCTTCGCGGAACTGTCGGTCAGCACCATCAGCGACCGGGCAGGGGTGGCCCGCTCGGGGTTCTATTTCTACTTCGACTCCAAATACGCTGTGCTCGCCCACATCCTGGCCGAGGCCACGCACGAGCTCGAAGAACTGACGCACTATTTCGCGCCGCGGGGCGCCGACGAATCGACGGAGGCATTCGCCCAGCGCATGGTGGGTAGCGCGGCTGCGGTCTACGCCCACAACGATCCGGTGATGTCGGCGTGCAACTTGGCGCGCAACAGTGACGCCGAGATCCGGGAGCTGCTCGACGCCCAGATCGACGCGGTGATCGACCAGATCGTCGCCGTGGTCAACGACGAGATTGCCGCGGGGACCGCGAACCCGATCAGTGACGACGTCCCCGCGCTGGTGCGGACCCTGGGCGCGACCACCGCCTACATGCTTTCCGGAGACGGCGCTTTCGTGGGGCCCGCTGGTGATGTGGGTCGTGGCGTGCAGGTGCTCGAGGCGTTGTGGCGCACCGCGCTGTGGGGCGGTCGCAACAGCTAGCCGGCGAGTCACCGGGTGGCGCGATCGGCTTGATTGGGGATTGCATCAGCGGTGCGCGGTACCGCCGGTATCGTCTGCACCCATGACACGCGTAGCGCAGTACTACCGGGGCAAGCGGTGCTTCATCACCGGAGCGGCGAGCGGGATCGGACGGGCTACCGCGTTGCGGCTGGCTGAGTTCGGTGCCGAGCTGTACCTGACCGACCGCAACGCCGAAGGTCTGGCCGAAACTGTGGCCGATGCGCGCGCCTTGGGTGCGTTGGTACCCGAGCATCGGGCCCTCAACATCGCTGACTACGACGAGGTCGCCGCGTTCGCCGCAGAAATCCATGCGCGCCATGAGCCCATGGACGTGGTGATGAACATCGCCGGTATCTCGGCGTGGGGGACCGTCGACCGCCTCAGCCATGAACAGTGGCGGAAGCTGGTCGACATCAACCTCATGGGCCCGATCCACGTCATCGAGAGCTTCATTCCGCCGATGCTGGCCGCCGGCCGCGGCGGGCACCTGGTCAATGTGTCCTCGGCAGCCGGAATCGTCGCCCTGCCCTGGCACGCGGCCTATTCCGCCAGCAAGTACGGCCTGCGCGGCGTGTCCGAGGTGCTGCGCTTCGACCTGGCTCGGCACAAGATCGGGGTGTCGGTGGTGGTTCCCGGTGCGGTCAAGACCGGGCTGGTGCACACCGTCGAGATCGCCGGTGTGGACCGCGAGGACCCGCAGGTGGAGAAATGGGTGGGCCGGTTCGCCGGCCATGCCGTCTCCCCGGAGAAGGCCGCCGACAAGATCCTGGCCGGGGTGGCGCGCAACCGCTACCTGGTCTACACCTCCGGTGACATCCGGGCGCTGTACGCGTTCAAGCGGCTGGCCTGGCTGCCCTACAGCGTGGCCATGCGTCAGGCCAACGTGCTGTTCAGCCGGGCGCTGCGCCCCTCGCAGACGTCGCTGCCCGGCTCCTGAGCCGCCACACCACTCAACGGCTGCCCCAGTCCCACGGCGGGGTGTTGAGCAGGCCCAGGCCAGCGACCCGCGTCTCGCCGAAGTCCTTGTAGACCTCGATCTCCGCGGCGTCGTCGCCGTCGGCTTCGGCAACCGGCACGGCGGCGAGCAGTTCGGGCATGGTGCGCGTGTGGGTGACCACCACGAGCTGGGTTCGGGGGGCAGCGGCCCTGATGAGCTCGGTCAGCGGCGCCACCAAGTCGGGATGCAGTGACGTCTCCGGCTCGTTGAGAACCATCAGCGACGGTGGCTGTGGGCTCAGCAGAGCGGCGGCCCACAACAGGAAGCGCAGGGTGCCGTCGGACAGTTCGGCGGCACGCAACGGGCGCAGCATGCCCCGCTGGCGCAGCTGCAGATCGAACATGCCGTCGTGCGCGCTGACCGACAGCGTCGCCCCGTCGAATGCGGCTGCGACCGCACGGTCCAGCTCGTCATCGCCGGACTCGATGATGGTCTGCACCGCCGCGGCCAGGTCGACGCCGTCGCCGGCGAGTACCGGCGTGCGTGTACCGACCTGGGGCCGTCGCACCGGTGCGTCGGCATCCACCCGGAAGCCGTCGTAGAAGCGCCAGTCGCGCAGCCGGTCGCGGACCGCGGCCAGCTCCGGATGGGCACCGGGGTGGGCGAATTCGGCGAGCACGATCCGATAGCTCGGCAGCGTCCGGGACAGTTCCTCGACGCCGGCGTCGACGCTGGCCTGCGCGAAAGCCCGGGTGCGGCTCACCAACGTGGCGCCGCGCCGCGGTACCGGCCCGGCGAAGATCACTTCCCGCTTGATCTCCGGATCGTGAGCGAACGCCGAGTTGACACCGGGGGACTGCGGCAATCCCAGATCGACCAGGTAGCCGAAATCGTCAGAGGCGAAACCCATCTCCAGCGAGACCGGCCGAGTGCGCACGCTGCCCTCGGCGGCGCCGCTGCGGCGCGCCTCGCCGAGCTGTTCGGGGCCGGCCCACAGCACCGACTCCAGGCCGCCCTCGCGGGCCAGCGAGCCGATCACCTCCCCGCGCCCGCAGTCGGCCAACAGTCGTAACGCTCGGTACAGCGACGACTTGCCGGTGCCGTTGGCCCCGGTCACGACCGTGAGAGGACTCAACGGCAGCACCAGCTCGCGCAGCGAGCGGTAACCCCGTACGGCCAGCGTCGACAGCATGCCCGGGACGTTAGCGGGTGCCTGCGACGGGATGGGCGTCATGAGCAAGCCCGCGGCCGCCTCAGTGCCATCACAGCCGCGGCGGGCGACGATGACGGGCATGCTGGGTCGATATGCGATGAACCGGGAGGCGGGGTGAGAGGCAACACGCACCGGATGCGGGCCGTCATCAAGCGGGTTCGCTCGCTGTACAGCGGTGTTCGGACCCGATCGGCGCTGGCCGCCGCCGCGGTGATGACCGTCTGCCTCGCCATCGCGGGCGGGCTGCTGCTGTTGGTGCTGTATCGGTCGCTGGAATCGACCGCCGAGAGCGCGGCCGGCCTGCGTGCCGAACACATCGCCGCCCAGCTGCGCTCCGGTGACCTCGACGACATGGAGTCGGCGTTACTGGCCACCGATGGCCACATCGCCGTCGTGCAGGTCGTCGGCGCGTCGGGCGCCGTCCGGGCCGCCTCCAACGGCGCGCCCCGATCGCCGCTGGCCGCGGTAGCCCTCGCCGACGGTCAAGCGCGCTATGTCGGCCGCGTCGAATCCGCTACCGGCGAAGAGTATTGGGTCTCGGCTCGCGGTGCTGCCGCCGACGGAGCACCCGTCACCGTGCTGGTGGGGGTGGACCGTGAACCGGTCGAGGAGATCGTGACCGTGGTGGGTGTGCTGCTGGCGGTGGGTGCACCGATTCTGATCGCGCTGGTGGCGGCGGGGACCTTCCGCCTGGTCGGCGCCGCGCTACGGCCCGTGGAAGCGATCCGCACCCGGGTGGCGTCGATCTCGAGCGCCGATCTGACCGAGCGGGTGCCGGTTCCCCGAACTCATGACGAGATCGCCGAACTGGCGACGACGATGAACGCCATGCTGTCTCGACTGGAGCATGGCAGGGCCGCGCAGCTGCGTCTGGTCAGCGATGTCTCGCATGAACTGCGCAGTCCGCTGGCCACGATCACCACCGCGCTGGAGCTAGCCAGTGCCCGGCCCGAGCTGATGGACCGGGCACTGATCGACGAATCGCTGCTCCCGGAGTCACACCGGATGAGCCGACTTCTCGAGGACCTGTTGCTGCTGGCCCGCTCCGACGAAGGGGCACTGGGATTGCGCGGGGAGGACGTCGACGTCGACGACCTGATGGTGGCCGAAGCGAACCGACTCGACGGCAGCGGGTCGGTCAGCGTCGTGACCGATATCCGGGCCTGCCGGGTCACCGGCGACCGCGCCGCCCTGACCCGCGTGATTCGCAACCTGGTCGACAACGCGGCACGGTACGCGTGCAGCACGGTGACGCTGAGCTGCCGTCCGGCCTCCGACGGCGTGGTCATCACGATCGCCGACGACGGCCCGGGGATCCCGGTGGGCGACCGGAGCCGGATCTTCGAACGGTTCGTCCGGCTCGACGCGGCCCGCGCCCGGACCTCGGGTGGCACCGGACTCGGCCTGGCGATCGTCGCAGAGGTGGTGCGTGCCCACCGCGGAACCGTTGCCGTGGACGATGCTGCCGCCGGTGGTGCGGTGTTCACCGTCTCACTGCCGC
The DNA here is from genome assembly GCF_000972905.1 of Mycobacterium sp. UM_Kg27. Lineage (NCBI taxonomy): Bacteria > Bacillati > Actinomycetota > Actinomycetes > Mycobacteriales > Mycobacteriaceae > Mycobacterium > Mycobacterium sp. UM_Kg27. Next base: position 20,969 of record NZ_JRMM01000037.1, on the reverse strand, counting down.
AGCGGGGTTTCCCCGATCAAGAGTCGAGGTCCGAGCGCAGCCGGTAACCGGCGCCGCGCACCGTCTCGATGGTGGCGAGCCCGAACGGTGCGTCGATTTTGCGGCGCAGATACCCGATGTAGACCTCGACGACGTTCTCGTCGCCGGTGTAGTGCGTGTCCCATACCGATCGCAAGATGTCGGCCTTGGTGACGACGTCATCCTGGTGTCGCATCAAGAACTGCAGCAGACCGAATTCTCGCGGCGTCAACATGATCACCGTGTCGCCGCGGGTCACCCGGCGGCGCGCCGGATCCAGCGACAGGGTGCCCGCGGTCAGCAATGTCGGACGTGCCGGGGCGCCTCGGCGCAGCAATGCGCGCAGCCGCGCCACCAGGACGACGAACGAGAACGGCTTGGTCAGATAGTCGTCGGCGCCGATGTCGAAGGCATCGGCCATGTCGTACTCGCCGTCCTTGGCCGACAACATCAGCACCGGCGTCCACACCTGCTGCGCCCGCAGCTCGCGGACCACCTGGTAGCCGCTGAGGCCGGGCAACATGATGTCCAGCACCACTACGTCGTAGTCGCCGGTGGTGGCGGCGGCCAGGCCCTCTGCACCGTCGTGTTCGACATCGACGACGAAGCCCTCGGCCGCCAGTCCGCGACGCACGGTCTCAGCCAGTCGCGCCTCGTCTTCGACCAGCAATATCCGCACGACACCAGTACAGCAGAGGTCGACCACGTGACCGGCTGCCTTCTCAGCGGTCCCACAGCGCCTCGCGGACAAGCTGGGGCCATGACCGGAATTACTACCAACCCCGACACCTTGATCGCCACGTTCGGTCTGTTGGGTGTGCTAGCGGTCGTGTTCGTCGAGACAGGCCTCTTGGTGGGTTTCTTCCTGCCCGGCGACTCGCTGCTGTTCACCGCGGGAGTGCTGGCCGCTCAAGTTCACCCGGCGGTTCCGCTCTGGCTGCTGGTCCTGAGCGTGCCGGCCGCCTCGATCGCCGGCGACCAGTGCGGCTATCTCCTCGGTGCCAAGGCGGGACCGGCGGTCCTGGAGACGCGGGCGGCCCGACGGCTCGGCCATCGACAGGTGGAACGGGCCCAGCGCTACTTCGCCGTCCACGGCAAGGCGACGGTCTTTCTGGCGCGCTTCGTGGCGGTGGCGCGGACGCTCACACCGGTCCTGGCCGGGGCGTCCGGAATGCGCCACCGCACCTTCACCGCCTACAGCATCGCGGGGTCCGTGGCCTGGGGTGCGGGCGTTCCTTTGCTGGGGTATCTGCTGGGCGGTATCGGGTTCGTCCGGGCCCACCTCGACCTGGTTCTGCTGGCGGTCATCGCAGTCTCGCTGGTCCCGGTGTTGCTGGGTGTAGTGGGTGGTCGTCTGCAGCGGCACAACACGGGTCCGGCTCAGGTAGATGCCGAGAATCCGCCGGAGTCGGTACCTGCCGGTATGCGCTGAGTCGCGCCGCCGAAAGGTTTGCTGTCCGGTGGTCGTCGGCGGCTTGCCCCGCTCCCGTGTCGGTGCCGAGTGGTAAACCTGCGGTTATGAGGAGAAAGACGTCAGAATGTGAGATGCGACACGCCGACGCGGATGGCGTCGCAAGCTTACGACCAGCGAATTTCAACAATGTCGTTCAGAACATCTAGTATTAACCCCGAGGGATGACCACTAGGTGTAGTGTTCGGGGGACCGACAGGCCCGGGATCTTCCAGTTATCCGGGCCGCGGCAACCGGCACCTATTGGGTGCTCTGCCACGGCTGCGGAGCTGGAGAACGGAAAGTCCTGACGGCCCGCTGAAACGTAGTGCCCGATCCGTCACCCGTTCGTTGTCGACGATTCGCTGAGGAGTCTGCCGCCATGAGCATCACTGTCTACACCAAGCCCGCGTGCGTGCAGTGCAACGCCACCTACAAGGCGTTGGACAAACAGGGCATCGTCTACGAGAAGGTCGACATCTCGTTGGACCCCGACGCCCGTGACTACGTCATGGCGCTGGGCTACCTGCAGGCCCCGGTCGTGGTCGCCGGCGACGAGCACTGGTCGGGGTTTCGGCCGGACCGCATCAAGGCGCTGTCGCAGACCGCGCTGAGCGCGTAGCGGCCGTTCGTCGGGTCGGGTACGGGTGGAGTCTGACTGAGAGCTGAAGGGGGTCGCCATGTCTGCGGAGTCGGAATGCAGCCTGGTGTATTTCTCTTCGGTGTCGGAGAACACCCACCGCTTCGTGCAGAAGCTCGGCCTGCCGGCGATCCGGATCCCGCTGCACGGACGCATCGAGATCGACCACCCCTATGTATTGGTCCTGCCGACCTACGGCGGCGGACGTCACCAGCCCGATATGGACCAGGGCGGCTACGTGCCGAAGCAGGTCATCGCTTTTTTGAACAACGAACACAACCGGCGGCTACTGCGTGGCGTGATCGCGGCCGGCAACACCAACTTCGGCGCGGAGTTCTGCTACGCCGGCAACGTGGTGTCCCGCAAGTGCGGAGTGCCGTACCTGTACCGATTCGAATTGATGGGAACCGACGAGGACGTACAAGCCGTCCGCGCGGGCTTGGCTGATTTCTGGAAGGACGAAGCATGCCACCAACCGCTGCAACTGCAGAGCAGGTAGCCCCAACCACCCGCAGCGTTCCGGTGGGCGAGCTGGACTTCCACGCCCTCAACGCGATGCTCAATCTGTATGACGCCGACGGCAAGATCCAGTTCGACATGGATGTGCTGGCCGCCCGTCAGTACTTCTTGGAGCACGTCAACCAGAACACGGTGTTCTTCCACAATCAGGACGAGAAGCTCGACTACCTGATCCAGAAGGAGTACTACGAGCGCGAGGTGCTCGACCAGTACTCGCGCAACTTCGTCAAGTCACTGCTGGATCGGGCCTACGCCAAGAAGTTTCGGTTCCCGACCTTTCTGGGGGCGTTCAAGTACTACACCTCCTACACGCTGAAGACCTTCGACGGCAAGCGCTACCTGGAGCGGTTCGAGGACCGGGTGTGCATGGTGGCGCTGACCCTGGCCGCCGGTGACACCAAGCTGGCCGAGCAACTCGTCGAGGAGATCATCGACGGCCGCTTCCAGCCCGCCACCCCGACGTTCTTGAACTCCGGCAAGAAGCAGCGCGGCGAGGCGGTCAGCTGCTTTTTGCTTCGCATCGAAGACAACATGGAGTCGATCGGCCGATCGATCAACTCCGCCCTGCAGCTGTCCAAGCGTGGTGGTGGAGTGGCATTGCTGCTCAGCAACATTCGCGAGCATGGCGCCCCGATCAAGAACATCGAGAACCAGTCTTCCGGGGTCATCCCGATCATGAAGCTGCTGGAGGACTCGTTCTCCTACGCCAACCAGCTCGGCGCCCGTCAGGGAGCCGGTGCGGTGTACCTGCATGCCCACCACCCCGACATCTACCGCTTCCTGGACACCAAGCGGGAGAACGCCGACGAGAAGATCCGGATCAAGACGCTGAGCCTGGGCGTGGTGATCCCCGACATCACCTTCGAGCTGGCGAAGAAGAACGAGGACATGTACCTGTTCTCGCCCTACGACGTCGAGAAGTTCTACGGGGTGCCGTTCGCCGACATCTCCGTCAGCGAGAAGTACTACGAGATGGTCGACAACGCCGCGATCCGCAAGACCAAGATCAAGGCGCGCGAGTTCTTCCAGACCCTGGCCGAGCTGCAGTTCGAATCCGGTTACCCGTACGTCATGTTCGAAGATACCGTCAATCGGGCTAACCCCATCGCGGGCAAGATCACCCACTCCAACCTGTGCTCGGAGATCCTGCAGGTCTCCACTCCGTCGGAGTTCAACGACGACCTGTCCTATGCCAAGGTGGGCAAGGACATCTCCTGCAACCTGGGGTCGCTCAACATCGCCAAGGCGATGGACTCGCCCGACTTCGGCCAGACCATTGAGGTCGCCATCCGGGCGCTGACCGCGGTGTCGGATCAGACCCACATCTGGTCGGTGCCGTCGATCGAGCAGGGCAACAACCAGTCGCACGCCATCGGGCTGGGCCAGATGAACCTGCACGGGTACCTGGCCCGGGAGCGGATCTTCTACGGATCCGAAGAGGGCATCGACTTCACCAACATCTACTTCTACACAGTGCTGTACCACGCACTGCGCGCGTCGAATCGCCTTGCCCTGGAACGGGGTACGTCATTCGTGGGCTTCGAGAACTCCAAGTACGCCTCCGGCGAGTTCTTCGACAAGTACACCGAGCAGGTGTGGGAGCCCAAGACGGAGCGGGTGCGTGAGCTGTTCGCCGAGGCGGGCATCCGGATCCCGGGACAGGACGATTGGCGCCGGCTCAAGGAATCGGTGCAGACCCACGGGATCTACAACCAGAACCTGCAGGCCGTCCCCCCGACCGGATCGATCTCCTACATCAACCACTCGACGTCGTCGATCCACCCGATCGTGGCGCGGGTCGAGATCCGCAAGGAAGGCAAGATCGGCCGGGTCTACTACCCGGCGCCCTACATGACCAACGACAACCTGGAGTACTACCAGGACGCCTACGAGATCGGCTACGAGAAGATCATCGACACCTACGCCGCGGCCACCCAGCATGTGGACCAGGGGCTGAGCCTGACGCTGTTCTTCAAGGACACCGCGACCACTCGCGACGTCAACCGGGCGCAGATCTACGCCTGGCGCAAGGGAATCAAGACGCTGTATTACATCCGGCTGCGGCAGATGGCGCTGGACGGCACGCAGGTGGAAAATTGCGTCAGCTGCATGTTGTGACAATTTTCCGACGACACGCGGGCCAGGGGAGACATCCCCTGGCCCGTCTGCTTTTGATGGAGGTCTGAAGTCCCCCGGTCGATCGACTGCTTGCCTGCCTGAACAGTCTTGACGTAGATGGCACTTTCGGGTGCCGCGACCAAGTGTTTATGCTTGGCGTGAAGTTCCTGTGTGAATCAGTTTCAACGTTCACTTCTTTGCGGGTAAACCGAGGAAAGGCGGCATATGGCCCAGGTCAAAGCGCGGTGCTCGCGGATCATGCTGGCAACAGTCCTTCTCTCGACTCTCCCTTCACTGGCAGTTGGTACCGCACACGCCGACGCCAACAGCTACCTCCGGGAGGTGCACAACACGGTGAGGGTCCGGTTACGGGATAACCAGGCGCTGCAATTGGGTCATGAAGCATGTCACGTCCTGCGCAAGGGGCCGGATGGACGGACAATCCCCGAGTCGCGCGGTGAGGCCGCTCAAGTCGTCAGCAGGGCAGCACGCAAGCTGGGTGTGAACCGCCACGACGGCCTGGATCGTGGAAGCGTCAGCCGTCTGGTCGATTCCGCCGAACGCTACCTGTGTTGATCGGCCAGCCGAATTATCTTGATCGGGCGGGGAACCAGCAGTGAAAGGTCGGCAGGGCACTTCGAAACGATTGCAGGCCAGGGAATATTGCTCCCCGGCCCGCTTCTTTTTCCGAGCCTGGCCCTGACTGCGTGGATAGGGTGGGCTGCGTGACCCGGATCAGACCGTTCCTCATGCTCCAGGGCGGCACCGCCGGCGTCGCGATCGAGATGTATCTGGCCGCGTTCCCGGGCGCCTCGGTGGTGTGCTCGACCCCGCACCCCGAACCGGCCAGCGGCATCATGCTGGCCGAGCTGGATCTGGCCGGGCTACGCGTGCTGGTCAGCGACAGTGCGGTCAAGCACGGTTTCGACTTCACCCCGTCGAGCTCGCTGTTCGTGGACGTCGCCGATCGCGCGGAGCTGGAACGGCTGGTGGCCGAACTGGGGAGGGCGGCGCCACTTTGATGCCGCTCGATGATTACGGCTTCTCCACCGCGTTCGCTTGGGTCAACGACCGATTCGGGGTGTCCTGGCAGCTCAACCTGCCCTGAGCGATATTCAGGCCGGCCGGGGGACCGCGGCCGATCTGCCCTGCCCGAGCCAGGTGGGAATGGCGCGACGGACATCAGTAGTTCCCGACAGGGCGACACTGCCGTCGTGCATGGCGTGTGACCAGCCGACGTCGCCGCGCCAGATCCGGGTCAGGACCCGCAGGCTGGTCTCGACAGTGCCGGTCACCTCGTAGCCGGGGTCGAAGTCACACACCTCGGCTTTGCCATCGGCAACCACCAGCCACCACCGCGACGCCTTGGCGGCCACTCCCTCGAGAACGAACTGCAGCGTCGTGCGTGACCGCGGCCAGGCGCCGACTGGGATGGTGCGGCGGATGTCCCAGAACAACAGGTGCGGGTCGAGGTCGGCGTCGCCGAGGTCGCTGATCCAGCGCACCCCCCACGCGGTGAGCGCCTCCACCGCGCCGGCCAGATCCTGGCCGCATGGGGTCAGCGAATACGTTGCACGGCCGTCGATTTCGGTGCGCTCGACAACGCCGGCGCGGACAAGTGACTTGAGTCGCTTGGACAGCAGCGCCGGTGACATCTTGGGCACACCGCGACGTAGATCGTTGAAGTGGGTGCTGCCGAGCAACAGTTCACGCACCACCAGCAAGGTCCAGCGTTCGTCGAGCAGCTCCATGGCCTTGGCCATCGGACAGAACTGGTCGTATCCCGACATCTGCGTTCCTTTCGTGGATCGCCCGAATCTATGGTCTCGCAGCAGGCCTGCCCAGTACAGATCTAGAACTGGAGGCGTCCGCCGGCCGGACCGACGATGGGTTCACCGGGGCGAGAGGAAGAACCGATGAACGCGGTAGTGAAGGACTTCGAGGACAAGCACCGTGCGTTGTGGGCGCTAGGTGACTATGCGGCGATAGCCACCGACGTGGTTTCACCGTTGGGGCCGGTACTCGTGACGGCCTGCGGAATCCGGCGGCAGGACCGAGTGCTCGACGTCGCTGCCGGAACCGGCAATGCCGCGATCCCCGCGGCGGCCACCGGCGCCCACGTGGTGGCCAGCGACCTCTGCCCGCAGTTGCTGCAGCAGGGCCGCACGAAGGCCGCCGAACAGGGTGTCGTGCTGGACTGGCACGAGGCCAACGCCGAGACGCTGCCGTTCGATGACGATGAGTTCGACGTGGTGATGTCCTGTATCGGCGTGATGTTCGCACCACACCATCAATCGGCTGCCGACGAATTGATCCGAGTCTGCCGGCCCGGTGGCCGCATCGGTGTGATCAGTTGGACGCCAGAGGGTTTCATCGGCCAGCTGTTCGCGGCCATGAAGCCGTACGTGCCGCCTCCACCGGTGGGAGCGTCCGCGCCACCGCTGTGGGGCAGCGAGCCCTACGTGCGTGCGCTACTGGGCGAGGCGGTTGGTGATGTTGCGACCGAACGCCGGGTGCTCACGGTCTCGGTCTTCGGCGACGGCGTCGCGTTGCGCGAGTACTTCAAGGCGAACTACGGGCCGACGATCGCGGCCTACCGGGGTATCGCCGAGGACCCGGATCGCGTGGCCGCACTTGACGCCGACATCGCGGCGCTGGCCGATCGCGCGCTGCGGCGCGGGTCCATGGACTGGGAATACCTGTTGCTGACTGCGCGTAGGTGCTGACTTGGTCAGGGGGTACGGAATCCGCCCCGATTGCCCACCGTGCGGCCGTCTTTGACCACCAGCAGGATGTTGTCCGGGTTGCCGACCGAGTCGATGTCATCGAGCGGATTACCCCGCACCACCACCAGATCGGCGGTCTTGCCGGCCTCGACGGTGCCCAGGGTGTCGTCCACCCCGCACAGCTGAGCCGAGGTCCGAGTGCCTGCGACGATCGCCTGCATCGGTGTCAGTCCGCCGAATTTGACGAGCAGGCCGAGCTCCTTGAGGTTCGTACCGTGGTCGGGAGACAGGCCGGCATCGGTCCCTACCGCGATCCGGACGCCGGCGGCGGCCGATGCGGCAATCGACTCCTGGGCTATGGCATGCCATTTCGCGCTCTTGGCGGCACCGGCGGCCGAGGCGGTCACCGGGGTCATCGTCTCCAACAGGGTGGGCACCAGGAAGGTGCCCTGAGCGACCATCTGTTGGCGTAGTTCGTCGTCGAGGGCGTAGCCGTGTTCGATGCTGTGTACCCCTGCCTCGACCGCGGCGCGGATCCCGGCATAGCCGATGGCGTGGGCGGCCACCGGCCGGCCACCATAGTCCCGGCCCACCTCGACGATCGCGGCGATCGTCTCGCGGCGCACGCCCAGCCAACTCGGGTCGTCGCTGGGGGAGGCCACTCCGCCGCTGGAGGCCACCTTGATCACGTCAGCGCCCTCCCGGATCAGCTCGCGGGCCCGCTGCCGTGCCGCATCGACGGAGTCCACCAGAAAGCCGCCGACCAACGGAGTGAGGTCCAAACCGCAGGGTATGTGGAAGTCGGCGTGCCCGCCGCTCTGGCTGAGCATGTTGACGGCAACCAGTAGACGCGGCCCCGCGATCAGCCCGTCGGCAACCGCGTCACGCACGCCGACGTCGATACCCATCAGGTCACGCGCGGTGGTGACCCCGTTCTCCAGGGTCGTCCGCAGCCGTTTGATCAGCTCGAAGTGCCGGTAGGAGACCGGTCGCAGCGCCATCTCCAGCGGGCTGCCGGTGGGTCCGGGCAGACTGAAATGGACGTGGCAGTCGAAGAAACCGGGACAGACCGTATTGCCGCCCAGGTCGACGGTCACGGTGTCCGGGGCTGTTGCCGGCGCCGGGACGTCGGCGACCGGCCCCGCCCAGCTGATCTTGTCGCCGTCGACGAGCACGGCCGCGTCGGGAACGGCATCGTTTCCGGTGCCGTCGATCAGTGTTGTGTTACGCAGCAGGATGTTAGCCATAGTGGCTCAGATTCCACCAAGGCGTGCGGGGAAAAGCAATGACACACTTTGAAACGCAACGACGTTTCAGACGTGACGCTAGTCGGACTTGTTGGCGGCCTCGCAGGACCGTCAGGGTGCCCGTCCGCCGAATTGACCGATTCCTGATCTTTGACCGTCGGCTACCGACCCTCATCGCACGTTCTGACTCAGCGCATTTGGACTCAGCAGGGCAGCGGGGTCCCGGTGAACAGATCGGTGCCGCAGCGCCTGTCTGAGGATCAGTTCTCGCGAGTTTGGTCGGCATGCAGCGCCTTGATGCGCCGCTGCTCGCGCAGGACTTCCTGGTAGCTCTCGCGCTCGGCGACCAGCCACTCCGGCTTCTCTTCGAGCAGCGCAGCGATCTGCTCGGTGGTCAGCACATTGTCCACGCCGCTACGGGTCAGACCGGAGATCGAGATGCCCAGCTTGGCGGCCACCAGGTTCTTCGGGTGCGGCCCGTTCTTACGCAGGTCCTTGAGCCACTGGGGCGGTTCGGCCTGCAAGGCGGCCAGTTCGGTGCGGGTGATCGCGTTCTCCTGGAACTCCGCTGGCGTCGCGGGCAGGTACACGTCCAGCTTCTTGGCCGCCGTGGCGGGTTTCATGGACTGTGCGTTCGGCCTGCTCATGGCGCAAGCCTATCGGTAGCCTGATGCGGTGAACCCGCCTTCCCTCACGCTCGGCTACGTCCCTGGCGGGACGCCCGCAAAGTGGGGACGAGTCTGGGCGGAGCGGCATCCGGACGTTCCGTTGCTGCTGCATACCGTTGAAGCCGCAGACGCGGCCGCTGCGGTGCGGGCCGGCACCGTCGATGTGGCGCTGCTGCGGCCAATGTCCGACACCTCAGGGCTGGCTGTCATTCCGCTCTACGAGGAGACGACGGTGGCTGTGGTGCCCAAGGACCACGTCTTCAATGCCGTCGATGAGATCACCTCGGCGGACCTCGACGGCGAGCCGCTGCTGCTCCCACTCGATGACGTCGTCGCCTGGGCGGACGCGCCCGGCAACCCGATCGATCATCGCCCTGAAACTACTAAGGACGCCATAGAACTCGTCGCAGCCGGGCTGGGCGCGCTGATCGTTCCGCAGTCGTTGGCGCGGCTGTATCACCGCAAGGACCTCACCTACCGTCCGATCAGCGATGCGCCCACCTGCCCGGTGTCGCTCGCCTTCGCAGAAGGACCGCAGCCGGCGCTGGTTGAAGAGTTCGTCGGCATTGTGCGGGGTCGCAAACCCGGTTCGTCGCGGGGACAGTCCCAGCCGGCACCCAAACGCACCGCGCGCGAGAAGACCCTTGCCAAGCAGGCCGCCCGAGCGGCTGCCGGCAACACCGCGCGCAAGCCGGGCGGAGCCGGTCGCGGTCGACGCTGACGCAACCGTCGAGTTCAAAAGTCCCAGTCGTCATCTGTGGTGGGCTGCTGCGCGCCGATGACGTACGAGCTGCCCGAACCGGAGAAGAAGTCATGGTTCTCGGCGGCCCCGGGGTCGAGGGCCGACATGATCTCGGCCGGCACTCGACAGTCATCGGCCGGGAACAACGGGGCGAGACCGAGGTTGGCCAGCGCCTTGTTGGCGTTATAGCGCATGTACGGCAGGACTGGCTCGGTCATGCCTAGTGGGTCGTATAAGTCTCGGGCATAGTCGATCTCGTTCTCATAGAGCTCGGTGAGCATCGAGTACGCGAAGTCGGCCAGCTCGGTGCGGCGCTGCGCGGTGGCCGTGTGCATGCCCTGCTGGAACTTGTAGCCGACGTAGAAGCCGTGCACTGCTTCGTCGCGGATGATCAGCCGGATGATGTCGGCGGTGTTGGTCAGGATCGAACGTGATGCCCAATGCAGCGGCAGATAGAAGCCGCTGTAGAACATGAACGACTCCAGCATCACCGAGCTGATCTTCTTCTTCAGTGGGTCGTCGCCCCGGTAGTAGTCGCGCACGATGTGGGCCTTGCGCTGCAGGAAAGTGTTTTCTCGCGACCATGCGAACGCCGCGGTGATCTCGGGTGTCGAGCACAGGGTGGAGAAGATGGAGCTGTAGCTCTTGGCGTGGACCGACTCCATGAACGCCATGTTGGTGTAGACCGCCTCCTCGTGCGGTGTGGCGGAGTCGGCGAGCATTTCGATGCACCCGACGGTGCCCTGCATGGTGTCGAGCAGGGTCAGCCCGGTGAACACCCGGATGGTCAGGGTCTGCTGTTCGGGGGTCAGGGTGTGCCAGCTGGGCAGGTCGTTGGAGAGCGGAACCTTCTCCGGCAGCCAGAAGTTCGCGGTGAGCCTGTTCCAGACGTCTAGGTCCCGCTGGTCGGCGATGTCGTTCCAGTTGATCGCCTCGATCGGATCGACGGTCACGATCTAGCCTACGTCGCCGGTGAACAGTGTCGGTGCGCGTCCGGCGCGGGCGGCGTCGAATCGCTCGGCGACGTCGGTCCAGTTGATCAGTGTCCACAACCGGTCGATGTAATCGGTCTTGACGTTGCGGTAGTGGAGGTAGAACGCATGCTCCCAGGCGTCGAACACCAACAGCGGGGTGCTGGTCGGGACCACGGTGATGTGGTGGTCGTGGATCTGGTTGACCACCAACCGTGCCCCGAGTGGATCCCAGGCCAGCGCGCCCCAGCCTGATCCCTGCACGCTGGCGGTGGCCGCCGTCAGTTCGGCCCGGAAGCCATCGAAGTCGCCGAAAGAGTCGTCGATCGCGGCGGCGAGCTCCCCATCGGGCCGGTCGCCACCCTCGGGGGACAGGTTGGTCCAGAACATCGAATGCAAGCTGTGGCCAGCCAGGTGAAAGGCCAGGGTGCGTTCGAGTCCGGGCAGATGTGAGAAGTCGCGGGCCGCACGGATCTCGCCGAGTCGTTCCAAGGTCGCGTTCGCGCCGTTGACGTAGGCGGCGTGATGCTTGCCGTGGTGCAGCGCCATGATCTCGCCGCTGATGGCGGGCTCGAGATCGCCGTAGTCGTAGGTCAGATCAGGAAGTTGGTAGACCGGCATCGCGTGGTTCTCCTCGTACGGGTGGGGCTGCTGCGCCTTCACACGGTAGCGTGATTTCGGGTAGCCAAACAAATAATTATGGATAGCCATATCTGCTGGGTTGCCGAGCGGCGCCTCGTCGCATGTGGTGAGCCGCTGCGGAGCTCAGCGGCTCAGCGGCGCAGGCCGAGCCGCAGCCGGATGAGGTCGTGCCGTGCACGCCGGCCCGGTGGTGGAGTGGGAAGCCGGAGTCTTCTCGGCGGTGTTCAATGCCGCGATCGTGGTGGCCTGCATCTACTCGTCCACGCCAACTAAGTAACGCGAAACGGCTGCGCCACAAGCGAACCCGAAACCATTTTCCACGACCGATGCTGCGCGGGATGAGCTGCTCGCTTCGTCGGCAACGGGGCAGATCAATCGGCCCACGTCGACAACCCGCTCACCGACCAACATCATGGTGCCGCATTCCGGATCGTGGACGCCGACATCGGTGCGGTGAGCGGGCAGGACCATGTCATGGCCGTAGCGGCTGGTTGTGTTGCCCCAGTGTCGACCACGTTGATTGATCAGCACATCGCGTCCGGTTTCCGGCCCGCCCGACCAGTTCCCGCGACGCGACCCGTTCGTAGCTGACTGCGCAGCGAGCCGTCTCCAGCTCAGTGGGAGTGCGCCGGCCCTTCCTGGCCTTTGTACAGCCGGGCGAGCAGCATATCGCGGAATCGGGCATTGTCGAGCAGTTTGAGTCCGGCGCTGGCCACAGCCGGCTTGCCGGCAAGTTTGTGAAAGAACCGGCCGCGCCTGTACTCCCGGCCCCAGGCAGCTTCCATCCGCTGCGCGTAATTGGTGAAATCGTCGGGCCCGCCGTTGAGCAGCGCCGCCACCGCACACTCGCCGGCGGCCAGCCCCGACTCCAGCGCCTTGGAGATCCCGGCACCCGAGGTCGGCCGGCCCGCACCCAGGGAGTCCCCGGTGAACAGCACCCCGGGCCGCCACGGCGGCCACGCGGTGAAGCCCATCGGCAGGCGCCAGGCGCGCACGGTCTTGGACTGCTTGAGCTCGGTGATCGACGGGAGTTCCCACTCCCGGGGCAGGGTCTCGAGGAAGTCGCCGAGGAAGTGCGTGGCGTTGATGGCCTGCCAGTTCTTGTAGCTGTTGACGTAGCCCAAGCCGATGTTGACCCGGCCATCACCCAGCGGGAACACCCACCCGTAGCCGGGCAGTTGGTCGCCCTGAAACACCAGCTTCAAGTAGATGTCGAGGGAGTCGACGTCGGGCCGGACGGCCGGCATCTCGGCGCGGATCGCGATCGCGGAGTAGCCGTTGTAGTCCGAGTCGAGATTCAGTGCCCGCTTGATCGGCGAGTAGGCACCGTCGGCGGCGATCACCGCATCCGCCAGCACCTTTTCCCCGCTCTTGAGCAGCACCCCGGTCACGCGGCCGGTGTCGTCGAGGACCGGGCCGGCGGCCTCGGCGGACTGCCGAATCTCGGCACCGGCGGATTCGGCGTGCTTGAGCAGCAACGTGTCCAGGTCTGGCCGGCGTGCGACGTAGCCATGGTCGGGCATGCCGGGTCGGCGTGGGAACGACAGTTCCCACTCGCTGGGGCTGTACACCTTCACACGGTTGACCCGGTGGAACTTTTCCACCTGCTCGGCCAGGCCCATTTTCTGCAGGTAGCTGACCGCGCGTGCGGTCAGTCCGTCGCCGCACGGCTTGTCCCGCGGGAACTCCGCCTTGTCCAAGACGACGACGCTCGCGCCGGCCTGCCTGGCCTGCCAGGCGGCCGCCGACCCTGCTGGACCTCCGCCGACAACTGCAAGGTCGAATCGCTGCACCACAGCGGCGATGTTAGCCGACGGCCGGTCTGCCCAGGTCAGCGGCGGCAACGCGGTAAGGTGCTTGACGTGCGCGGAACGACGAGACCCAAGCCGACCGAAAACGGCGGGCAGAAGGTTGACGCGCGCAGCGAGCGTTGGCGCGAGCATCGCAAGAAGGTCCGCCGCGAGATCGTCGACGCCGCATTCCGGTCCATCGACCGGCTCGGCCCTGAAGTCAGCGTGCGTGAGATCGCCGAAGAAGCCGGCACCGCCAAGCCCAAGATCTACCGGCATTTCGCCGACAAGGACGACCTGTTCGAGGCGGTCGGGGCTCGGCTGCGCGACGACCTGTGGACAGCGATCTTCGCCTCCATCGATGTCGCCACCAATTCGCTGCGCGACATCGTCCAGCGCAGCGTGGAAGAGTACGTCGCCTTGGTCGACGAGCACCCCAATGTGCTGCGGTTCTTCATCCAGGGGCGGGCGCGCGCGCAGGCCGAGTCGCGGATGCGGGCACTCAACGAAGGCCGGACCATCACCCTGGCGATGGCCGAGATGATCAACAACGAACTGCAGGACCTGGATCTCAACCGCGGCGCGCTGGATCTGGCCGCGTTTGCGGCTTTCGGAAGCGCGACCTCGGCCACCGACTGGTGGTTGGGCCCGGAACTGGACAGCCCCCGGCGCATGCCGCGCGACACCTTCGTGGCCTACCTGACGACCATCATGATCAGCGTCGTCAGCGGCACCGCTCAGAACCTCGGCATCGTGATGGACCCCGACCAACCGATTCAGTCGGCGGTTCGCAGCCAGCCGGTCGCCTGACTGCCTGTTCGGCTGATCCGAGCGGGTCTTTAGAACCCGAGGTCGAGCAAGAGGCTGATGGTGTCCACGACCAGTGGTTTGGTGGCCTCCAGAAATTGGGTGGTGGCTGCGGTGATGAAGTCGGACAACGCGGTGAATGCCTGCTGCAGGGGCTCCGGCAGCACTTGGTAGAGCGCCCCCATGAGGGCGTTGGGGATGATCAGACTCTGATTGATCACGCCGGAGACCAGCGAGGCCAGCTGGATGTATACCACCTCGGCTTCGGGCAGCGGTGGGGCGGTGTAGTCCGGCAGGGCGCCGTTGGCGCTGGCGGCGATCAGGTTGGCCAGCACCTCGGCGGCTGGTTTGGGCGTGCCGTCGTCGGTGAACAGGCCGAAATTGGCCTCGTGGTTAAGCATTCCGGTCGCCACGTCTTGGGCGCTGTAGACAAACGCCGGGCCGGCGAACGGGAGCTTGGACCAGGCGATCAGGAAGTCTTCGAGGAAGCTGGCCTGCACGGTCTCGCTCACACCGAACACCGGGGTGGTGGGATGGCCGTACTCGGTGGCCCAGATTTTCAGAGCGCCGTCACCGTTGGCGGCCATGATCGCATTCAGGGCCAAGACCTGGTCCAGAGGCGAGTTGGTCACGCCCAGTCCGGCGGAGAACGGCAGCGTGTAGTGGTAGGGGTGGTAGCTCACCGCGTCGAAATAGCCGTGGGCCCCACTGGCGTACATCTGCTCCAGGAACTCTTGGGGACTGACGCTGAGCCCCGCGATGGTGGTGGTCGCGCCCAACGCTCCCGCCAGCACGATGGCGTCGGGGTCGACCTCTTTGATCGCGGTATAGGCCGCCTGCAGCACGCTGGTGTAGGACTCGGCGCTGACCGGGGAGTAGAAGATCACTCCATTGGGCTCGTTCCAGATCTCATAGGACGAGATCTCGCCGCTATAGCGTTCGGCGACCTCGGCGGCGAAATTCGCATAGGCGGTCGGGTGTGGTGCGCCAGAGATGACGGGACCGTCCCAGGCGGGCGTGCCGGTGATGGCAGCAGTGATCGTGAAGCCCATCGAATGCGCCGTGTTGATCACGTTGTCCATTTGGGCCCAGTCGTAGGTGGTGGCCATGGGCTGGATGTAGAGCCACGGCACCCCCAGGCGCAGATCGGTGACCCCGAGATCGCGGATCTCGCTGAGCTGGGCGACGAGGTCGGCTTGGTTCAGGTTGTACAGCTCGGAGTCGGCCACCCCGAAAACCTGGGTGCTGACATCGCTGGTCTCGGTGTTGACCAGGGTGATCGTCTCGAGGTGGATTACCTGCGGTGCCGCGACCGGCGGGGCGGTGCCGGGGTGGGCCGTGGGAATGCTGGCGGCGCCGGTCAGAGTTGCGACGGCCAGGATGGCCGCGGCGAGTGCCGTGTGGATGCGACGCACAGTGATCAACGGGACCGCCTCGACAGTGATGGTGGGTTGAGCGTAGCGCCGGTGCGGGTTGCCCGTTGACGGGTTCAGATCCGGCAAAGACACTGAACAGCGATACCCCAAAAGGGAGGGAGGGGCGCGATGACGCTGACCGATTCCACCGCCGAGGACGCCGGCCAACGTGCAGCGATCCGCACGCGGGCACTCATCATCGGGACCGGTTTTTCCGGCCTGGGTATGGCGATTGCGCTGCAGAAGCAGGGTGTGGAGTTCCTCATCCTGGAAAAGGCCGACGAAGTCGGCGGGACGTGGCGGGACAACACCTACCCGGGCTGCGCCTGCGACGTGCCGTCGCACCTCTACTCGTTCTCCTTCGAGCCGAAGGCCACCTGGAGCAAGCTGTTTTCGCCGCAGCCGGAGATCTTCGACTACCTCAAGGGCGTCACCGACAAGTACGGGCTGCGCCGCCATATCCGATTCGGTGAGCGCGTCGAACGTGCGCATTGGGACGACGGCGAGTACCGCTGGCACGTGTTCACCGATACCGGGCAGGAATACATCGCGCAGTTCGTCATCTCCGGTGCCGGCGGATTGCATATCCCGCGGCTGCCCGAGATCGAGGGCATCGAGCAGTTCGAGGGTGCGATGTTCCACTCCGCCCAGTGGGATCACAGTGTCGAATTGGCCGGTAAGAAGGTCGCGGTGATCGGCACCGGCGCCAGTGCCATCCAGATCGTTCCGGAGCTGGTGCGCAATGCCGATGTCGCGCAGGTACAGCTGTATCAGCGCACCCCGCCGTGGGTGGTACCGCGGCCCAACTCGCCCTTCCCGCGGGCGCTGCTCAAAGCCTTCGCGAGTGTGCCGGGGCTCCGGCTGGCGGTGCGCTGGGGGATCTATTGGTGGCTGGAAGGCCTGGGCTACGCGATGACCAAACGCCCCAGCCTGCTGCGTGCCGTCGAACTGGTCGCGAAATGGAACATCCGACGCAACGTGCGCGACAAGGAGCTGCGTCGCCGGCTCACACCGAACTACCGCGCCGGCTGCAAACGAATCTTGTACTCGCCCAACTACTACCAGGCGGTAGCCGACCCGAAGACGACGCTAATCACCGAACGGATCGCCCGGATCACTCCGGCCGGGATCGTCACCGCCGACGGCGTCGAGCACGCGTGCGACGTCATCGTGGGCGCCACCGGTTTTCACGTCACCGACTCCTACACCTACGTCGACGTGAAGGGCCCGCACGGCGAAGACCTGGTGGATCGTTGGAACCGTGAGGGGGTGGTGGCGCATCACGGGATCGCGGTGGCCGACATGCCCAATCTGTTCTTCCTGCTCGGCCCCAACACCGCGCTCGGTCACACCTCGGTGGTGTTCATGATCGAGTCGCAGATCCGCTACGTCGCACAGGCGATCGCCGCCGTCGACAAGCTCGGTGCGCAGGCGTTGGCGCCCAGCCGGGCCGCCCAGGACCGCTACAACGCCGAGTTGCAGGACAAGCTCGCCGGCTCGGTGTGGATCACCGGCGGCTGCAACAGTTGGTATCTGGACGAGCACGGTGTCAACCGGACCCTGTGGAGCGGTATGACCTGGCAGTACTGGCAGTCCACTCGCACGTTGCGGGCGGGTGAGTACCGTTTTTCGGGCGTCGGGTGACCCGACACGCAGAACACAACTTCTTGTGTTGGCGCGGGTTGTCGGCCCCCAGGGGTAGTGTCAGAGGCCTAGATTCGGCGGGTGAAATGGGGTTCTGGTGTCCGAAAATGTGAAGCTGATCGACCGCACCTCGGCCATCAACTGGAACCGGGTGCAAGACGACAAAGACGCCGAGGTCTGGGACCGCCTGACCGGCAATTTCTGGCTTCCGGAGAAAGTGCCGGTCTCCAACGACCTGCCGTCGTGGGGGACCCTGACCGACAGTGAGAAGCAGCTCACGATGCGGGTGTTCACCGGTCTGACGTTGCTGGACACCATCCAGGGCACGGTCGGGGCGGTCAGCCTGATTCCCGACTCGCTGACCCCGCACGAGCAGGCGGTCTACACCAACATCGCCTTCATGGAGTCGGTGCACGCCAAGAGCTACAGCCAGATCTTCTCCACGCTGTGTTCGACCAGTGAGATCGACGACGCGTTCCGCTGGTCGGAGGAGAACCCCAACCTGCAGCGCAAGGCCGAGATCGTCATGCAGTACTACCGGGGTGACGAGCCGCTCAAGCGGAAGGTGGCATCCACGCTGCTGGAGAGCTTCTTGTTCTACTCCGGCTTCTACCTGCCGATGTACTGGTCGAGCCGGGCCAAGCTGACCAACACCGCGGACATGATCCGGCTGATCATCCGCGACGAGGCGGTGCACGGCTACTACATCGGCTACAAGTATCAGCGCGGGCTGGCCCTCGTCGACGAGGCGAAGCAGGGCGAACTCAAGGAGTACACCTACGACCTGCTCTATGAGCTCTACGAGAACGAGGTCGAGTACACCCAGGATCTGTACGACAATGTCGGCCTGACCGAGGACGTGAAGAAGTTCTTGCGCTACAACGCCAACAAGGCGCTGATGAACCTCGGCTACGAGGCGTTGTTCCCGCGCGAAGAGACCGACGTGAACCCGGCGATCCTGTCGGCGCTGTCGCCCAACGCCGACGAGAACCACGACTTCTTCTCCGGTTCGGGATCGTCGTACGTGATCGGTAAGGCCGTCGTCACCGAAGACGAGGACTGGGAGTTCTAAAGTGTCTGGGCCGTCGCACATTCTGCAACGGCCCGGATGTCTCAACCCGCCGTGGCCAGGCCGGGCGTCACGTGGTCACGTGGCCACAGCGGCTGCGGCACTTCGACGCCGAACGGTGCACCCCAGCGGTTGCGTGATGAAACCTCCTGGACGGGCCGTCGATTGGCCGCCACTCCCCATTTTCCTCGTGGGTAGCCGAGCGCGAGCATCGCCGACATCGTCCAGCCCTCCGCGACAGGCACGCCCAAGAGCTCGTTGACGCGGTCCTCGAAGTTGCGCAGCACCATCGTCATGACGCCGCCGATGCCCTCGGCGCGGGCCGCAAGCAGTGCGCTCCAGATCGCCGGATAGATGTTGGCCCCACCGAGATCGTCGATGGCGAAGACGAACAGCAGCAGCGGGATGTCCTCGAAATGGTCGGCCAGGTAATCTCCGGAGCCCTTCATGCGGCGCATCGTCTCGACATGTTGGGTCGGATCCGCGCCGGGAGCCGGGGCGGCCATCGGCCCCGTACCCGTCGCGAACTTCTGGTACTCGACGGCGCGGCCTTGGCGGAACAACTGGGCCAGCTCGTGTTTGAGTTCTGGGTCGTCGACGGCGAGAAAGTGCCAGCGTTGGGTGTTGCCCCCGTTTGGGGCGCGCACCGCCGCATCCAGGATGCGGGCCTGGGTGTCCAGCAGAATCGGGTCGGGCCGCAGCCGTCGCATCATCCTGGTGGTGTACAGCGCTTCGTGGATCTCCATGTGCCTGCTCCTTTCCGCTACTCGGGCCATGGGCTGTTGAGAATGCTGTCGACTAGGTTGCCGCGTTGGAACGTGGGATCGAAGTGGGCCAGCACGTCATCGTTCATCGTCCCGAACGTGGTCTGCGGACGATGTTTCATACCGTCATTGAAGGCCGCCAGAATGCGGTTCTTGAAGTCGGGCCGCGGATGCGCGGTGACCACTGCGTCGATGTCCGCCGCATCCAGATCCGCGCGGCCCACGCCGACCACATCGGTTTTGACACCCGCTGCGAGCAAAGCGGTTTCGGTGTCGAGCCGTCCGGTGATCTCCGGCGTCGTGTGCAGCGCGATGCCGAGCCACACCTTGTCGACGTCGGCCTGTGCTACGCCGCGCTCCGTCAGGAACTCGCGTGCGGCATCTGCTCCGTCGATCTCGAAACGCTGGGTCGACGTGCGGTAGCGGGTGGTGAGGCCGAAGTCGTGAAACATCGCCGCCACGTAGAGCAGCTCCAGGTCTGTTGGTAGCCCCGCCCGCCGGCCGTGCAGGGCACCGAACAGGAACACTCGCCGGGAGTGGTGGAAGAGCACGTCGTCCTCGGCGCTGCGGACGAACTCGGTTGCTTCGCGGGCGAGCTGCGTGTCGGGTACGACGACGTCCGCGATGCGCTCCGTTCGTCGAGTTGCCATGGCCAGTCTCCTTGCTCGGTCGGTTGCTGACCAGCCTGCGTCCGCTGCGTGTCGGTGAACCGCGGAGAACGAGCCGTTAAAGCCACAGATTGCGACAGGATCGCTGCTACGGGTGGGGAAGCGGGCCGGCATTTTGGACGAATGACGAGCCGATCGCGCTTTGGGGTGCTTGCATGATTTTCGTGATGAGCGCTGATCGACGCGGTAGCGGCGCCGGCCCGGGCGTCAACCTGTTGTTGGCCACCTGGGTCTCGGTCATCTGTTTTTGGGCATGGACGTTGATCGGCCCGCTCTCGACGCAGTACACCGCCGCGATGAAGCTGAGCACCACCGCCCAGGCGCTGCTGGTGGCCACCCCGATCCTGGTCGGAGCGCTGGGCCGGATCGCCACCGGCTTGATGACCGACCGCTTCGGTGGCCGCACGATGTTCATCGGCGTCTCGTTGGCCTCGATTCTTCCGGTGCTGGCGGTCGGGTACGCGGCAAAGATCGGTTCCTATCCGCTGATGCTGGCGGCGGGATTCTTCCTCGGCGTGGCCGGGACCGTCTTTGCGATTGGAATTCCGTTCGCCAACAACTGGTTTGCCCCGCAGCGCCGCGGCTTCGCCACCGGAGTGTTCGGCATGGGCATGGCCGGTACCGCGGTCTCGGCGTTCTTCACTCCGCGGCTGGTGAAGTGGGTGGGGCTGTTCACCACCCATCTCATAGTCGCAGCGGCCCTGGCGATTTCGGTGCTGCTGTGTGTGGTGTTGATGCGCAACGGCCCGCGCTTCGTGCCCAACACCACGCCGGTGCTGCCGAAACTCAAGTCCGCCGCACGGTTGCGGGTGACGTGGGAGATGTCGCTGCTGTACGGACTGGTATTCGGCGGCTTCGTGGCGTTCTGCAGCTACCTGCCCATCTACATCAAGACGGTCTATGACTTCTCCGCGGTAGGCGCGGGGGAGCGCACCGCGGCGTTCGCGCTGGCGGCGGTGCTGGCCCGGCTACTCGGTGGATCGCTGGCTGATCACATCGCGCCCAAGTACGTCGTCTTGGCCTCGCTGGCAGGTATCGCGGCTGTCTCTTATACACATCTGACGCTGCCGA
>NZ_JRMM01000036.1:0-31747 GCF_000972905.1 Mycobacterium sp. UM_Kg27 | reverse complement strand
GGGGTGGCGATCGCCGACGTGCTGCAGCCGGTCTAGGGGTGTGAGGGGCGCCAACCGCGGGCGTGGAGCGCCGCGGTGACGCGTTGGACGGTCTCTTGGGGGTTGTCCTCGTTGATCACCTGGATGTTGATCCAGCCCGCGCGTTCCAGTCTGCGCTGACGCTGGTGGTCTCTGACGTACTGCGCACGATCTTTCTGATGATGTTCCCCGTCGTATTCGGCGGACACTTTGTAGCGCTCCCACCCCAGATCAAGCCATGCAAACGGCCAGTAGCGGCGGTCGCACACCGGGATCTGGGTGGTCGGGGTGGGCAGACCTGCATCGATCAGCAGTAGCCGCAGCCAGGTCTCCTTGGGTGAGGCGGCGCCGGCGTCGACGAGCGGCAACACGGAGCGCAGCCGGCGTGAACCCCGTGCACCGCGGTGGTGCTTGGCGATCAGCAGCACGTCCTCGGTACCGAACGGAGTGGCCCGGGCCAGGGCGTCGAGCCGGGCCAGCGCTTTGCCGCGGGGCAGGTGGCGTGCCAGATCGTAGGCGGTGCGGGCAGGTGTGGTGACCGGTATGCCGGCGACTTGGGTGAGCTCGTCGTCGGTCAGGGTTTCATCGCGGGCGATCAGGCCGCGCGGTGGGCGGGTATTGGACCAGATCAACTCGATGGGAATGTCGAGGTCGACCCAATCGGCGTAATGCAACGCAGAGGCCGCGACTCCCGCGATCACGCCTTTGCGCCCCGACCGCAGCCACGCCGCCTCGATCCGGTCACGGAGCGTGAGCTCATGCCCGCCAGGCACGTAGACGTCTCGGAAGACGGCCCGGTGCCAGCGCCGAAGCTCGTGTTCGGTCACAACGCCCTGTGCCAGCGCTTCGCTGCCCAGAAATACCGCCGTCATGGCGACATGCTGGTCCCACACACCGACATTTGGCCTCGAACCTCCGCGAGGCTGTAGTTGGCGCGAGAAAGTGCGAGTAGCGGCCACGCCAACTACAGGCTCGCGGGAGGCACCCCCGGGGCTCGCGGGAGAGACGGGTCAGGCCATGGCGCGGCGGCCGGTGAAGGCCCGGCCCAAAGTCAGCTCATCAGCGAATTCCAGGTCGCCGCCCATCGGCAAACCGGACGCCAACCGCGTCACGCTGAGCCCGGGAATGTCACGCAGCACCCGCACCAAATAGGTGGCGGTGGCCTCGCCCTCGGTGTTGGGGTCGGTGGCGATGATCACCTCGCTGACGTCAACCCCGTCGACCCGCTCCCCGACCCGATTCAGCAGCTCACGCACCCGCAGTTGCTCCGGCCCGATCCCCGACAAGGGATCCAGCGCGCCGCCGAGTACGTGGTAGCGGCCGCGGAACTCCCGGGTGCGCTCGATGGCTGCGACGTCCTTGGGCTCCTCGACGACGCAGATCTGGGCGAAGTCGCGGCGGGGGTCCCCGCAGATCCGGCAGCGCTCCGCGTCGGAGACATTGCCGCACACCTCACAGAACCGCACCCCGTCGCGCACCTTGGTGAGCACCGCGGTGAGCCGGTCGATCTCCGGCGGCTCCACTGACAGCAGGTGAAACGCGATCCGCTGGGCACTCTTGGGGCCGATGCCCGGCAGCTTGCCCAGCTCGTCGATCAGGTCCTGAACCGGACCCTCAAACACCTAGGCTCCCGGCATGCCGAGCGCGCCGCCCATGCCGCCGGCCAGCGGCGAGAGCCGCTGCTGGGCCAGCGTGTGCGCCTTCTTCGAGGCGTCGGCGAGCGCTCCCACGAGCAGGTCCTGCAGGGTCTCGATGTCCTCGGGGTCGACGACCTTCGGGTCGATGTGCACCGCGAGCACCTCGCCGCTGCCGTTGGAGGTGACCTTGACCAGGCCGTTTCCGGCCTCCCCGTGCACCTCGGTGACGGCCAGCTCCTGCTGCGCCTGCAGCAGTCGCTGCTGCATCTGCTGAGCCTGGGCCAGCAACGCCGACATGTCGGGCGGGCCTCCTGGTTGCATGACACTCCCCTTGCGTTGTCGTGTGCGTGGTCTCGACTGGGTTGCGGCTTGGTTTCAGCTGCGAGACCCGGTGCGTGTGAGAATTCCAGCGTAGTCGGCCCCGGCCTACGTTGGCGGCGTGCGCGTACCAGTTCTTGTCCGTGTCGGTATCGCGATCACCGCCGGCCTGGTGGTGGCCGCCGCGGTGCCGAGCGCCCCGCCGTCCTCAGCCGCCCCCGGCAACATCGCCGGCATGATCGTGTTCCTCGACCCCGGGCACAGCGGCGCGGGCGACCCCGCTGCGCTGTCACGTCAGGTGCCCAATGGCCGGGGCGGCACCAAGAACTGCCAGACCAGCGGCACCGCGACCAACTCCGGGTATCCCGAGCACAGCTTCGCCTGGGACACCACACTGCGGATCCGCCAGGCCCTCAACTCAGCCGGGGTCCGCACCGCGATGTCGCGAGGCGACGACAACGGGCCGGCGCCGTGCATCGACGCACGTGCCGCGGCGGCCAATGCGCTGCACCCCAATGCCATCGTGTCCATCCACGCCGATGGCGGACAGCCGGCCGGCCGCGGATTTCACGTCAACTACTCCGCACCTCCGCTGAACCCGGCGCAGGAGGGTCCCGCGGTGCGGTTCGCCCAGATCATGCGCAGTCAGTTGCAGGCCGCCGGCATTCCTCCGGCCAACTACATCGGCACTGACGGCTTGAAGGGTCGCGCCGACCTCGCCGGGCTCAACCTGGCCGAATACCCGTCGATCCTCGTCGAGCTGGGCAACATGAAAAACGCCACCGATGCGGCCCTGATGGAGAGTCCTGCGGGCCGCCAGCGTTACGCCGATGCCGTGGCGCGCGGCATCGCCAGTTTTTTGAGCAGTCAAGCGCAGCTGCCCTGACCGGCGGTTCAGCGAGGGCCGACGCAGGTTCAGCGAGGGCCGACGCGAAAGACCCGAAGCCGGCCGTGGCGTGCGGAACCGCCGATCCGCCGTTAGCGTAGGAAGTGATGTCCGTTCGGCCGGCCGATACACCGACATCCCACACGCGGGGGGTGCGACGGCTGCTGGACAGCTACCGCAACATCCCGGCCGACGAATCGGTCCGGCTGGCCAAGCCCACTTCCAACCTGTTTCGGGCCCGCGCGAAGCGCCAAGCCCCCGGTCTGGACACTTCCGGCCTGGTGAGCGTCATCGCCGTCGACCCGGAGAACCGCACCGCCGACGTCGACGGCATGTGCACCTATGAAGATCTGGTCGCCGCCACCCTGCCCTACGGCCTGGCGCCGTTAGTGGTCCCGCAGCTCAAGACGATCACCGTCGGCGGTGCGGTCAGCGGCCTGGGCATCGAGTCGGCGTCGTTCCGCAACGGGCTTCCCCACGAGTCGGTGCTGGAGATGGACGTGCTCACCGGCGACGGCGAGCTGCTGACGATATCGCGCGACCAGCATGAGGATCTGTTCCACGCGTTTCCGAATTCCTATGGCACGTTGGGGTATTCGACGCGGCTGCGGATCGAGCTGGAGGCCGTCAAGCCGTTCGTCGCGTTGCGGCACATCCGCTTCGATTCCCTCGATGAGCTGGTCGCGACGATGGACCGCATCATCGATACCGGCGGGCTCGAAGGCGTTCCGGTGGACTACCTCGACGGTGTGGTGTTCGACCCCCGGGAGAGCTACCTGTGTGTCGGTATCGCAACGGATTCTCCCGGCGCCGTCAGCGACTACACCGGCCAGCAGATCTACTACCGCTCGATCCGGCACGCGCACGGGATCAAAGACGACCGGCTGACCATCCACGACTACCTGTGGCGCTGGGACACCGACTGGTTCTGGTGCTCGCGCGCGTTCGGGGCACAACGCCCCCTGGTGCGACGGTGGTGGCCGCGGCGCTACCGGCGCAGCAGTGTCTATTCGAAGCTGATCGCCTACGACCAGCGCTTCGCCATCGCCGACCGGATCGAGAAGCGGAATCACCGCCCACCACGTGAGCGCGTGGTGCAAGACATCGAAGTGCCGCTGGAGCGCTGCCGGCAGTTCCTGGACTGGTTCTTCGCTCACGTCCCGATCGAGCCGGTGTGGTTGTGCCCGCTCCGGCTGCGCGGCGACGAGGAGTGGCCGCTGTACCCGATCCGGTCCAATCGCACCTACGTCAACGTCGGGTTTTGGTCGTCGGTCCCGGCCGGCGCCACCGAGGGAGCCACCAATCGACTGATCGAGGCCAAGGTGAGCGAGCTCGACGGCCACAAGTCGCTGTACTCCGACTCCTACTACACCGCCGCGGAGTTTGACGAACTCTACGGCGGTGAAACCTATCGGAGGATCAAGAAAACCTACGACCCCGACTCGCGGCTACTGGACCTTTACGCCAAGGCGGTGCGACGACGATGACGATCGACAGCGAGCAGATACGCACTTCGACCGGCAGACTGAGCCTGGCCCAGGTGCTGGAGACCCTGGCCACCGACGGGCACCTACCGCTGCGGTTCACCGCCTACGACGGCAGCAGCACCGGCCCCGACGACGCCCCCTTGGGCCTGGACCTGCTGACCCCGCGGGGCACCACCTATCTGGCCACCGCCCCCGGCGACCTGGGGATGGCCCGGGCCTACATCTCCGGTGATCTGGGGCTGCACGGTGTGCATCCCGGGGATCCCTATCGGCTGCTCAAGGCCTTGGCTGACGAGCTGCACTTCAAAAGGCCCTCGCCCAGAGTGCTGGCCAACATCGTGCGCTCGATCGGGATCGAACATCTGGTGCCGATCGCCCCACCGCCCCAAGAGGCACTGCCCCGGTGGCGACGTATCGCGGAAGGATTGCGGCACAGCAAGTCTCGGGACGCCGAGGCGATCCACCACCACTACGACGTATCCAACGACTTCTACGCCTGGGTGCTGGGACCATCGATGACCTACACCTGCGCGGTCTATCCGACTCCGGATGCCACGCTGGAGCAGGCCCAGGAAAACAAGTACCGGCTGGTCTTCGACAAGCTGCGGTTGAGCCCCGGCGACGTGCTGCTCGATGTGGGCTGCGGCTGGGGCGGCATGGTGCGCTACGCGGCACGGCACGGGGTGCGCGCCATCGGTGCGACGCTGTCGGCCGAACAGGCCCAGTGGGCACAGCGCGCGATCGCCGACGCCGGCCTGTCCGATCGGGCCGAGGTGCGCCACTGCGACTACCGCGACGTCGACGAATCCGGATTTGACGCGGTCTCCTCGATCGGTATGACCGAACACATCGGGGTGGCCAACTACCCCGCCTACTTCGGGTTCCTCAAGTCCAAGCTGCGTCCCGGCGGTCTGCTGCTCAACCACTGCATCACCCGGGCGGACAACAAATCCAGTGCGACCGCAGGCGATTTCATCGACCGCTATGTGTTCCCCGACGGAGAGCTGGCCGGGTCCGGCCGCATCATCAGCGAGATCCAAGACGTCGGCCTAGAGGTGCTGCACACCGAGAACCTGCGCAACCACTACGAGCTGACCCTGCGCGACTGGGGCGCCAACCTGGTGGCGCACTGGGACGACGCCGTGGCCGAGGTCGGGCTGGCCACCGCCAAGGTGTGGGGCCTGTACATGGCCGGTTCCCGGCTGGGCTTCGAGCACAACGGCATTCAGCTTCATCACGCGCTGGCGGTCAACGGCGGCGACGGCGCCGTTCTGCCGCTGCGGCCGTGGTGGCGACCCTAGGGGGTCTGGCGGCGCGCGAAGGCCGGTGCCCGCTCCGGGCGCACGCCCACCCCGACCAGGTATGCCGGAATCGCCGAGAGCCAGGGCAACACCGCGAACAGCGTGCCCACGCTCCCCGGCGGGCTGAGGTTCTTGCCGCGCAAGATCGGGTTCAGCGCCCGGTGCGCCACCCGCTGGATCGACTGGGTGACGACGGTGGGCAGCTCCCGGCGGCGCTGCACGGCAGCCAGGTCCCCGACGGTCACCCGGCCGTGCCGTAGCGGCTCGGCCAGGATGGTGGCGGCGGCCACCGCGTCCTGCACCGCCAGATTGATGCCGACCCCACCCACCGGCGACATGGCGTGTGCGGCGTCGCCGATGCACAACAAGCCGTCAATGCTCCAATGCCGCAACCGATTCAGCCGCACATCAAGGTGTTTGACGTCGTCCAGGCTCTGCAGCGCCTCTACCGTGTCCGCCGCCTCGGGGATGAGCTCCACCACGTCGCGGCGGAACGCCTCGATACCGCGCGCCCGCTTGTCCGCGTCGGTGCCCTTGCGGCCCAGGTAGGCGACCTGAAAGTAGCTGTCCCGCGGAATCATGATCGCGGCCCGCCCGGGCCCGAGGCGGGGCAACAAAGTGGGCTGGGCGGCGCGGTCGTTCGGCAGCCGGAACCACCACACATCGAAGTTCACCGGAAACTCGCGTGCGTGCAGGCCCGCCTCATGCCGCGCCACCGACCAGCGCCCGTCGCAGGCGACCGTGAGATCGGCACGCAGCTCGCCGGTGCCCTCGGTATCGCGGTAGCGCACTCCGGCCACCCGGCCGTCCTCGTGCAGCAGTCCGGTCACCTCGCTCTGCATTCGCAGGGTGAACGTCGGCTCGGTCTGTGCGGACTCGGCGAGCAGGTTGAGCAGGTCCCACTGCGGCACCATCGCGATGTAGGGATGCGGCTGGCGGCGCAGCCGACCGAAGTCGACCACCGTGACGCCGCGCCCGCCCATGTCGAGGCTGACCTGGTGGATCTCACTGTGCGCCAGCGTCGCGAAGCGCTCCCAGAGCCCGAGCTCGTCGAGGAGGCGCAGGGTGGTGGGGTGCACGGTGTCGCCACGAAAATCGCGCAGGAAGTCGGCGTGCTTCTCCAGCAGCGTCACCTGCACACCGGCCCGGGCCAGCAACAACCCGAGAACCATGCCTGCCGGTCCGCCACCGACGATCGCGCAGGTGGTTGCCTCGGTTCTCTCTCCCATCGCGGTGCAACGCTACGCGAGTTTGAGGTGACGCCCGAGCGGTTACTCGCATCTGGACAAGGGGGGCTTAGATCATGGCGGTCAAAACACTCAACCAAAGCACGAACACCACCACCGCGAACGGCAAGCTGGGGCTGGCCGAGATTCTGGTGCTACTGGCCGCTGGGGGGCAGCCACCACCACTGAAGATCTCTGCCTACGACGGCAGCAGCGTCGGGCCCAGCGACGCGGAACTGGGCGTGAAACTGCTGAATCCGCGGGCGACCAACTACCTGGCCACCTCACTGGGCCAACTCGGCATAGCCCGGGCCTACATCTCGGGTGACCTGGAACTGTGCGGCGTCCACCCGGGGAATCCCTACGACGTGCTCAACGCCATGGCGGATCTCGAATTCAAACGCCCGTCGGCGCGCGATATGGCCAATATCGTCCGCTCCATCGGGCTGAGGAATCTCAAGCCGGTCGCTCCGCCGCCGGAGGAGGCGCCACCCAAATGGCGTCGCAACGCCAGCGGGCTGCGGCACAGCAAGTCTCGGGACGCCGACGCGATTCATCACCACTACGACGTGTCGAACACCTTCTACGAGTGGGTGCTGGGCCCGTCGATGACCTACACCTGCGCGATCTACCCGTCCGCCGACGCGACGCTGGAGGAAGCCCAGGAGAACAAGTACCGGCTGATCTTCGAGAAGCTGCGGCTGAAGCCCGGCGATCGCCTGCTCGACGTCGGCTGCGGCTGGGGCGGCATGGTGCGCTACGCCGCGCGCCGCGGGGTCCACGCACTCGGCGTCACCCTCGCTGCAGAGCAGGTCGCCTGGGCGCAGCGGGCGATCGCCGAGGAAGGACTCTCCGAGTTCGCTGAGGTCCGGCACTGCGACTACCGGGACGTGCGCGAGACCGAATTCGACGGCGTCTCGTCGATCGGCATGACCGAGCACATCGGGGTGAAGAACTACCCGGCCTACTTCCGCTTCCTCAAATCGAAGCTGCGCACCGGTGGCCTGCTGCTCAACCACTGCATCACCACCGCGGACAATTCCGTCTACAAGGGCGACCCGTTCACCGACCGGTATGTCTTCCCCGACGGCGAGATCACCGGCGTGGGAAGCATCACCGCCGAGATCCAGCAGACCGGTCTCGAGGTCCTGCACGAGGAGGACTTCCGGCTCCACTACGCCAAGACGCTGCGCGGCTGGTGCCAGAACCTGGTGGACCACTGGGACGAGGCTGTCGCCGAAGTGGGCTTGGGCCGCGCCAAGGTGTGGGGCCTGTACATGGCGGCTGCGGTGATCGGCTTCGAGCGCAACCAGTGTCAGTTACACCACGTGCTGGCCGGCAACGTCGACCAGCAGGGCGGGGATGGGGGTCTGCCGCTACGGCCCTGGTGGACTCCCTAGCGGACCGAGTACCTTCAGTCGCCGCTGATCCGGCGGGCGCCCAACTCGTTCTGCAACAACTCCAGTGCCGCTTCTTCGGGGTCGCGGCGGGGCGGGGCCTCCGAACCGGCATCGACGGCCGCCTCGGCCAGCATGGCCTCCTCGTCGGCGCGCCGCGCCGATTCCACGTCGACCTGAGCGGGCGCCGCCGAGTGGCCGGCGTCCGGAGGTGGTCCGCCGGCCTCGCAGCGCACCCGCCAGTTCACCCCGAGGGCGTCCTTGAGGGCCTCGGTGATGACGTCGGTGTTGCGCGGTTCGGAGAGTCGCCTGGCCAGCGAGGCCGTTCCGTGGGTCAGCACCAAGGTGTTGCCGTCCACGGTGCGCACCGTCGCGTCGGCCAGCATCGCCTCGGTCGAGCGACTGCGTCGGCGCACCTTTTCGCGGACCGTGGTCCACATCGCGCGCACGGCGGCGGCGTCGGGCTCGCCCGGGGTGGCTGCCGCAGCGGGTGCGGGCGCCGGCGGCGCCGCAGCGGGCTCCGGTTCGGCCGGCGGCGCGGGGGCCGGAGCAGGTGGCGCAACAGGTTCGGGTTCGGGCACTGCCGCCGCGGGTGGCGGCACCGGCTCGGGGGTGGGAGCGGCGACGGGCACCGGCGCAGGCTCGGGTGCGGGCGCGGGTGCGGGCGCGGATGCGGGGTCGGTGGTCCGGGCAGAACGGCGGGTGAACTGCTTGCCCGATGACGCGGCCGGCGCAGCGGCCGGAGACGGCGGGCTCGCGGAGGAGACGGCTCCGGTACGCGCGGGTGCCGCCGGTATCGACATGTCCAGTCGGCCCTCGATGCGCTCAATCCGTTGCAGCAGTGCGGCTTCGGTGTCGGCGGCCGAGGGCAGCAGCAGCCGGGCGCACACCACCTCCAGCAACAACCGGGGAGCGGTCGCGCCGCGCATCTCCCCGAGCCCGGCGTGCACCACCTCGGCGTAGCGGGCCAGGGTGGCCGAACCGATCCGGGCGGCCTGGTCCTGCATGCGTTCCAGGATGTCTTCCGGTGCGTCGACCACGCCTTTGGCGACCGCGTCGGGGACCGCCTGCAGCACGATCAGGTCGCGGAACCGCTCCAGCAGGTCGATGGCGAACCGGCGCGGGTCGTGGCCGGCGTCAACGACCGCCTCCACCGCGCCGAACAGCGATGCGGCATCGCCGGCGGCCAAGGCGTCGACCGCCTCGTCGATCAGGGCGACGTCGGTGGCGCCTAACAGGCCCAGCGCCCGCTGGTAGCGCACGTGGCTGGTGTCGGGGCTGCCGGGCATGGGCTCCGAGCCGGCCAGCAGTTGGTCGAGCACGGAGAGGGTGTCGCGGGGCGAGCCGCCGCCGGCACGGATCACCAGCGGATATACCGCGTCATCGACGGCGACGCGCTCCTGCTCGCAGATTCTTCCGATCAGCTCGCGCATGGTGCGCGGCGCCAACAGCCGGAACGGATAGTGATGGGTGCGGCTGCGGATAGTGGGCAGCACCTTCTCCGGTTCGGTGGTGGCGAACACGAAGATCAGGTGGTCGGGCGGCTCCTCGACGATCTTGAGCAGCGCGTTGAAACCCGCGGTGGTCACCATGTGCGCTTCGTCGATGATGAAGATTCGGTAGCGCGACTGGGCGGGAGCGTAGAAGGCGCGATCGCGTAGATCGCGGGTGTCGTCGACCCCGCCGTGGCTGGCCGCGTCGAGTTCGACGACGTCGATGCTGCCCGGGCCGTTGGGGGCCAACGCCACGCACGAGTCGCAGGTTCCGCACGGCGTCGGGGTCGGCCCCTGCGCACAGTTCAGCGATCGGGCCAGGATGCGCGCCGACGAGGTCTTACCGCACCCGCGAGGCCCGGAGAACAGGTAGGCGTGGTTGATCCGGCCCGCCGACAACGCGGTGCACAGGGGTTCGGTGACGTGCTCCTGCCCCACCACTTCGGCGAAGGATGCCGGCCGGTATTTGCGGTAGAGCGCCACGCCAGCAGGGTACTTGCTCAGCCCGACGCGAGTGCAGGCCCGGCAGGCGAAGCGCTACGGCTTCGGGCGCAGATACCCCAGCGTGTTCCACATGGGTCCGACGTCACGCCAGTTCAGCGTCACGAACAACCGGCCGCCGGAGTTCTGTTCGGCGACCTCATAGCGCAGCAGGCTGCCGCTGCCCCGCACCGCCGTGACGACCCCGGCATGCCCGTGTTCGCTGACAAACCCGCCGGGGCCGTAGACCACGACGTCCCCGACCCGCGGTGCGTTCAGACCACCGTCGAACGGCACCTGGTCGAAGTATTGGCCCAGACCGTTGGTGGGGAAATGCTCGTAGAGATCGAAGGCATTGCCGCTGGGGTCTCTGTTGCGCCATGAACCGAGCGTCTGGATGTATTGCTGCACCAGCGGATAACACTGGCCGTCGCCATACATCACCGGATTTCCCAGTGCGCCCTCGGCGGCATCGTGGCGAAAGGCATCGAGTTGTTCGGCGGCCCTCGGCGGCAACAGTTCCGCTTCGGCGGCAATGGGATCGGCGGCCTGCACCGACGGCGGTTCGACCGGCCGTTCCGGTCCGGCCTGCGCCGCAGGAACCTGGCCCAGACCCAGCAGCCCTAGCGCCATCACCGCGCAGCCGAAGGCACCGACCTTGATCGACATTTCTCGCGCCTCCACCGGCAAATCAACGGGTTTGCTGAATCAACTGTCAAAAACTCTATTCGGCAACGGCCGCACCGACGCCGAATTCCGCAATGTGTCAGCCCAGCAGGTGTTCGGCGGCGGCCAGCAGGGCGCAGGTGGCCAGACCGTCGACGGCGTTGCGCAGGTCCTCGGTGGACGGGAACGACGGGGCGATCCGAATGTTCTTGTCCTCGGGGTCCTTGCGGTAGGGGAACGAGGCACCGGCTTCGGTGACCGCGATGCCGGCGTCCTTGGCCAGCGCCACGGTGCGCCGAGCGGTGCCCGGCAGTACGTCCAGGCTGATGAAGTAGCCGCCTTTGGGGTCGGTCCACGACGCGATCTTGGCGTCACCGAGCCGGTTCTGAAGAATCTCGGCGGCCAACTCGAACTTGGGCGCCAGGATCTCCTGGTGGCGTCGCATGTGCAGCCGCACGCCGTCGGCGTCACCGAAGAACCGCAGGTGACGCAGCTGGTTGACCTTGTCCGGGCCGATCGAGCGCTTCCCGGCGTACTGCAGGTACCAGGCGATGTTGCCCAGCGAGCCACCGAAAAAGCTGACGCCGGCACCGGCGAAGGTGATCTTCGAGGTGGAGGCGAACACGTACGGCCGGTTCGGGTTGCCCGCGGCGGCGGCCAGCCCCAGCACATCGATCTGGTGGGGGAAGTCGGTGGTCAGGGTGTGCACCGCGTAGGCGTTGTCCCAGAACAGCCGGAAGTCGGGTGCGGCCGTCTTCATCTGCACCAGCCGGCGCACGGTCTCCCAGGAGTAGGTGATACCGGTCGGGTTGCCGAACACCGGCACGGTCCACATGCCCTTGATCGCCGGGTCGGCGGCGACGAGTTCTTCGATCAGGTCGACGTCCGGGCCGTCCTCGCGCATGGGGACCGGGATCATCTCGATGCCCATGGTCTCGGTGATCGCGAAGTGCCGGTCATAGCCAGGGACCGGGCACAAGAACTTGACGGCCGGCTCCTGCCCCCACGGCCGCGGCGAGTCCACCCCGCCGTGCAGCATCGAGAAGACGATGACGTCGTGCATGAACTCGAGGCTGGCGTTGTTGCCGGCGATCAGGTTGGGCACCGCGATGCCGAGCAGCTCCCCGAAGATGGAGCGCAGCTCGGGCAGACCATGCAGACCGCCGTAGTTGCGGGTGTCGGTGCCGTCGTCGCCGCGGTAGTCATCGGGGCCCGGCAGGGCCAGCAGGCCGTTGGCCAGGTCGAGCTGCTCGGGTGACGGCTTACCGCGGGTGAGGTCCAGCGACAGCTTCTTGGCCTGCAGCTCGGCGTAGTCCTGCTGGTAGCGCTCATATTGCGCGGTCAGGTCGGCAGGGGCGAGGGTATGCAGCGACACGACGTACCTTTCAAGTCCCTTATCAAGCGCAATCAGCCGGCGAAGGCCCGACATATAAGGGGACCCCGCGCACCCGCCAGAGCCCATTGACCCTTGCTGCCTTCCGGCCCTGGGGGAGTTCACAGGATGGACGCCGCGCGGGGTCCACGGGCAAGTCTAGCGGTGGTCGCGAGCGCGGCGAAGCCGGGCGGGACGAGCGGCGAAGCCCGACGGGACGAGCGGCGCGCGGGGCATGCAACGGACTCAGCTACCATTGCCGACGGAGGATTCGCCTAGTGGCCTATGGCGCTCGCCTGGAACGCGGGTTGGGTTAATAGCCCTCAGGGGTTCAAATCCCCTATCCTCCGCACCCGATTCAGGTGCGGCCGGACCGACAGATCACGGTCCGGTCGCACCTGAATCACTAGCTGACGAGCATGGGAGGTGGCGTGAGTCGTACCGTCGCCACGGTTTGGCACGCGTCGCTCTCGACTCTCGCCGCCATCCTGTATTTCCTCTTCGTCCTGCCGCGGTGGTGGGAGCTGACCGGCTTCAGCCCGCATGTGTTGGGCACCGTGATGCGAGTTCTGCTCGGACTGCTGGTCGGGGGGATGGCCCTGCCGGTTGCGGCGGTGTTGAAGCAGTCGCGCAAGCCCGAGTACGGCACCCCGCAGCTTGCGCTGTCACTGCGGACCGGCTCGATCGTGGCGCATCTGGTGGCCGCAGCGTTGATCGTCGGCACCGCGGTCAGTGAGATCTGGCTGTCGCTGGACAGCTTCGGCGTGTGGCTGTTCGGGATCTACGGGGCCGCAGCCGCGATCGCCCTGTTGGGGATCGGTGCGTTCTATCTGGCATTCGTCGCCGAAATGCCTCCGCCGCCGCCCAAACCGCTCAAACCCAAGGTCGAAAAGCAGCCCAAGCAGGGTCGGCGCCGGGGCAAGAAGTCCGGCGACGCGAAGACCGAGGACGCTGACGCCGACGAGACCAAGGTCGATGACGAGGCCGCGAATGAGCCCGAGGACGCTGACGCCGACGAGGCCGAGGCCGATGGCGAGCCCGACGCCACCGAGATCCTCGAGTCGACGGGCGTCGACGCCGACGAGCCGGCCCCAACCGACGAGGGCAAGCTGCGCCCGTCCGGCAAGCGCCGGGCGAAAAAGGACCAGTAAGCCCGATCCCGCCCGGCTACCCTGTTCGCTATGGCCGAGAACCTCGGTGGCTTCGCGGATGCGGCGCGCGCGCGTGAAGTGGAGCTCGCGAACCGGCTGGCGGCATCGGTAGCGGCCGACAAACAGTTCCAGACCATCCTGCAGCAGGCCGTGCGCAACACCGTGAGTTCGCGGCAACGCCTCGACGCCATCGAGTCCGAGATCCGCGAGTCGGCCGCCACCTGGCCAGGCCTGGACACCCCCGCCGGGTCCCGCCAGTTCCAGCGATTCCTGACCGCCAAGACCCGCGAGATCCACCGGGTGGTCTCCGACGCCGCCACCGACAGCCGGCATCGGACGCAGCTGGTGCAGACCTTGACCAATGACTACCGGCTGGGCAGCGGCGCGGACGGTCAGGACCCGCATATCCGCCTGATGGACAACACGATTCCGGCCGACGGCCAGCACGACCCCACGATCGCGGGCGTGGGCAGCCCACCGATGCCGGAGAAGCAGGACGGTTCGCCCTATGACCTGGGCGCGACGATCCCGGGCACCGGCATCGTCATCACCGGGGACCCGGAGAGCGGCCACCCCCGCCTGCAGCTCCCCGGACAGCCCGACATCGACAACCCGTTTCCCGTCGATGACGGTTTCCGGGCACTGCCGACCGGCACCGCGGTCGGCCCCGACGGTCAGCAATACGCGTTCTACAGTGTCCGGCCGTACGGGCCCGGGACCTCACCGGACAACTACATCGCCCCGGAATCTCGGGTGCAGAACCTGGCCGATCCGGCAACGGATCTGGGACCGCTGCTGGGCACCCCGCTCGGCTCAGACACCAAGGTGGGCATCTCGCAGGCCAGCGGTGTCTACGACCCGGCCTCCGGGACCATGATGATCGTCGGAAACATGGGGCAAGACGGTCAGCGCGCCCTGTGGCAGTCGGCTCCGGTCGCTGCCGGCGACCCGCCCCATGCCTGGATGAACAGCCTGCATGAGGTCGGCGCCTTCAACAATCTCGGGCCCGCCAACCGGGAGAACCAGATCGTGCCGCTGCCCCAAGGCGGGTATCTGTTGGCCAGCGCGAGCGATGGCGGCCAGGTCGTGGGCGTCACCGCGGGCAGCCCCCAGGGCCTGCTGCAGGCTCCCCCGCAAGACCTCACCGGCCCCGGTTTCATCCCGAGCCCCGGCAATCAGCCGGCCGTCCCGTACGGGCCGAGCATCGTCAATGTCGAGACGCTTCCCAACGGACAAGAGCAGGTCACGATGCGGGTCAGCACGTGGCCGACGCCTGAGGGCTGGCCGGTCGGGCCAGATGCCCCGCCGCCGCCCTATCACCCGCGGACCTACACCACCACGTTCACCATCGACCGGTAGCGCAGGCGGGCCCGTGCAGTCCGAGAACCCCTAGAACGCCGTGCTGCCCGAGGGGCTCAGCATGAACCCGTGATGCCCCAGCGAGGTGTCCAGGCAGGCGACGAGCTGGTCGGTGCCCACCGCACAGGTGACGTTGCCGTACGACAGCTTCTGCCCGACGCCCAGGAAAGCTCCGTTGGAGAACTGGCGGCCGCAACCGGTCGATTCGCGGTTCAGCCGCAGGCCCGCCGCGCCCTGGGAGCGCACCGTCCCGATCACACACCCGCCCGGCACCGGGGGGCCCGAGCCCAGCGGCGCGTTGGCCAGGCCCGGCATGTCGCCGTCGCACATGATGGCCTGCGACGATCCCGCGGGCGGGTCGATGGCGTCGAATTGGCAGGCGACGTTGTAGGGCGTGGAGAAGTTCACCCAGCGTCCCGGCCCCTTGGGGCCCGTGGAGATGTAGTTGTCCACCGGGACCGCGGTGAAGTCGTCAAAATCGGGGAACCCCGCAGGCTGCGCCCCCGCAGGTCCTCCCGGGGCCGCGAGCAGTAGGCCGCCCGCCGCGCCGGCGACGAGCAGAACCCGCATGACTCGACGGATGGAACCGTTCATCGGTCTCCTGTTACGGCTTGGGGGCCCAGTCCCACACCGACATGTCGTCGCGCGGGTACTGACTGCAAGCCTCGGTCGACTTGGCAACGACACCCTTGTTGTTGAAGAAGATCTTGGCGTGGTTGGGCCACGACACCGTCAGGGGGTCGGCGAAGTTGGTCGCCAACTCCTCGGAGTAGGCCCGGCGCTGATCGGGGTTCAGCGAGAAGAACCAGTGCATCTTGTCGATGGTGGCCTGCTGCACCTGGACCGGTTTGTTGTGCATGTCGATCATGTAGCGCTCGTAGTAGATCGGCGACAGGTCGCGGCTGGCGGCCAGCATCTGCTCGGCACTGCAGTCGGTGCGGATCACCCGACGCGGGATCGGGAAGTCGTCGGTCGCGTCGGCGGAGGCGGTGGCGGGCAGCAGCACCGCGGTCACGGCTGCGCCGACGGCGGCAGCGGTCACGACGATGCCCCTCAGTAGCGAGCGGTGCGTACGCATGGAGTCCACTGTAGCCATTCCCCGGACCCTTTCACTCTGTCAGTTCTGGGACGCTAAACCCGCCGGTGAGACCGCTGAGTCGGGTGAAGCAGGTGAGGCGAATGCGCCATTAAAAGGGTCGCTCAGCCATCCGAACTCGGTAAGCAATGCTACATAACTTTAGCCATGCTACCTAATTGTTTTCCGGCTCCCTGCGCATGCGATCGCTCACATCGGGCTACCGGTTGTGGGCCAGCTCCTCGGTGTCCTCCGAGCCCTCGCCGCGAGCCAGGGCGGCGGCCTCTCGATGCCGGGCGGCTTTCCCGCCGACGTGCGGCAGCACGTTGATCGGCCACCAGAACCAGCGTCCCAGCAGCGCCGCGATCGACGGCGTCATGAACGCCCGCACGATCAGCGTGTCGAACATCAGCCCCAGACCGATGGTGGTGCCGATCTGCCCGATGATGCGCAGGTCACTGACGGCCATCGACGCCATGGTGAAGGCGAACACCAGTCCAGCCGAGGTCACCACCTTCCCGGTGCCGCCCATCGCCCGGATGATGCCGGTATGCAGCCCGGCGTGCATCTCCTCTTTCAACCGGGCGACCAGCATCAGGTTGTAGTCCGACCCCACCGCCAGCAGGACGATCACGCTCATCACCAGCACCAGCCAGTGCAGCTGAATACCGATGATGTACTGCCAGAACAGCACCGACAGCCCGAACGACGCACCCAGCGACAACGCCACGGTGCCGACGATCACCAACGCGGCGATCAGGGCGCGAGTGATCAGCAGCATGATGATGAAAATCAGGCACAGCGAGGCGATTCCGGCGATCAGCAGGTCATAGTTGGAACCGTCGTGCATGTCCTTGAACAGCGACGCGGTCCCGCCGAGATAGATCTTGGCGTCTTCGAGCGGCGTGCCCTTGAGCCCTTCCTCGGCCGCGGTCCGGATCTTGTCGATGTGCGAGATGCCTTCGGCGGTAGCCGGATTGCCCCGATGCGAGATCATCATCCGAACGGCCTTGCCGTCCGGGGAGATGAACATCTTCATGGCCCGCTTGAAGTCCGGGTTCTCGAACACCTCCGGCGGCAGATAGAACGAATCGTCGTTCTTGGACTCGTCGAACGCCTTGCCCATCGCAGTGGCGTTGTCGCTCATCTCGTCCATCTGCGCGAAGATCCCGGACATGGTGCTGTGCATCGTCAGCATCATGATCCGCATGGTCTCCATGGTGTCGATCATCGGCGGGAAGGTGCTCAGCATCTGCGGCATCAGGGCATCCATGTCACCCATGTGCGCGATCATCTTGTCCATGCTCTCGCTCATCGGGTCAACGCTGTCGACCATGTCGAACGCCGAGCGCAGCGAGAAGCAGATCGGGATGTCGTAGCAGTGCGGTTCCCAGTAGAAGTAATTGCGGATCGGCCGCCAGAAGTCCTCGAAATCGGCGATGTGGTCCCGAATCTCGTAGATCTGGGCCTGTAGGTCATCCATGTCGATGACCATCTCGTGGGTGATGCCGGCCAATTGGCTCATGTGGCCGTACATCTGGCGCATGGTGGCGATGGTCTGCTCCATGGCCTCGGCCTGGGTCAGCATGTCGTCCATGCGCTTCTTCTGGAACTGCATGGTCTGCAGTTGGCCGGCGTTCTGCATGCTGATCTGGAACGGGATCGAGGTGTGTTCCAGCGTGGTGCCCTGTGGACGGGTGATGGCCTGCACCCGGGAGATCCCGACGACCTTGAAGATGGACTTGGCCAGCTTGTCGATGATCAGGAAGTCCGACGGGTTGCGCAGGTCGTGGTCGGCCTCGATCAACAGCACCTCGGGCATCATCCGGGACTGCGAGAAGTGCCGGTCCGCGGCGTTGAAGCCCTCATTGGCGGGGATGTCGGAGGGAATGTATTTCCGGTCGTCGTAGGCCGGCTGATATCCCGGCAGCGCCAGCAGGCCGACCGCCGCGACCGCCAGGGAGGCGACCAGAACCGGGCCGGGCCAGCGGACGATCACCGTCGCCACCCGCCGCCAGCCGCGGGTGCTGGTCGCGCGCTTGGGGTCGAACAGGCCGAACCGGCTGCCGACCGTGATGATCGCCGGGCCCAGCGTCAACGCCGCGAACACCGAGACCAGCATGCCGACCGCGCATGGAATGCCCAGCGTGACGAAGTAGGGCATCCGGGTGAAGTGCAGACAGAACACCGCTCCGGCGATGGTCAGACCGGATCCCAGGATGACGTGCGCGACGCCTTCAAAAGCCGTGTAGTACGCCGATTCCCGGTCCTCGCCGGCTTGGCGCGCCTCGTGATAGCGGCCGATCAGAAAGATCGCGTAGTCGGTGCCGGCGGCGATCGCCAGCGACACCAGTAGGTTGACGGCGAACGTGGTCAACCCCACCCAGTGGTGGTGGCCCATGAATGCCACCACGCCGCTGGCGGCGTTCAGCTCCATATAGACCATGCCCAGCAGCAGCGCCACCGTGATGATCGACCGGTAGACGAGCAACAGCATGGTCAGGATCACCAGAATGGTGACCAACATCATCTTGAACATCGACTTGTCGCCGGCATGGTTCATGTCGGCGGCCAGGGCCGCGGTGCCGGTGACATAAACGGTCAGCCCCGGCGGCGTCTGGACCGAATCCACGATTTCGCGGACTGCGGCGATGGAGTCGTTCGCCGCCGCCTGGCCGATATTGCCGACCAGGTTCAACTGCACGTAAGTCGCTCGGCCGTCAGCGCTTTGGGCGCCGACGGCGGTCATCGGGTCACCCCAGAAGTCCTGCACGTGCTGGACGTGGGCGGTGTCGGCCTTGAGCTTCTCGACCACTTCGGCGTAGTACTCGTGCTCGGCGTCGCCCAGTTCGTGGTCGGCCTCCAGCACGATCATCGCGGTGCTGTCGGAGTCCGACTCCTGAAAGACCTTGCCCATCTCGGTCATGGCCTGCATGGAGGGAGCGTCTTTAGGGCTCGCCGACACGGCGTTCTGCTTGCCGACCTCTTCCAGCGGCGGGACGGTGGCAACGAGCACCGCGATCAGCGCCAGCCACCCCAGGATGATCGGTATGGCGAACCGGCGGATGGTCCGCGCGATGAACGGTCGCTCCGGCCGCTCGCCGGTGCGAGGTGTACCGAGCTGGCTCATGCCGCCTTCAGCAGGCAGAAGGTGTAGGCGTTGACCTCGTTGGAGATCCGTTCCGCCTTCACCTCTCCGTCCACGGTGATACGGCAGCCGATGCTGTTGCTATTGCCCTGCGCCATGATGCTTCCCACCACAGACGGAAGCGTGGTGACGATTTCGAGCTGCCACGGCAGCGCGACGTCCTGGACCCGCTGCGGCTCGGAGTTGACGTCGAAATAGCTGATGTCGGCGACCGTTCCGGGCGGGCCGAAGATCTCATAGGTCAACCGCTTGGGGTTGAACGGTTTGGTCTCGTCGTTCTGGCCGTCTGAATAGGAGGGGCGCTTCTCCGAGCCGAACAGGCCGTGGATGCGCGTCACGGTGAACGCGGCGACACAGACCACAGCCACTATGATCAGGGGTATCCACACCCGGCTCAGTACCTTGAAAATCGAAGTCCCCTCACACCAGCAAACTTTGGATACCCTAACCCACATCAACGTGCGTAAACGCACGCTACAGCACTCCCACGGAGGCCCGCAACGCACATTGTGTGCGTTATCCTCTCGCTGTGCGTCAGGTCGCCTTCCAACGCGCCCGCAGCGACGCGAACAAGCGTCAGCGGGCTGAAGCGTTGATGGAGGCCGCCCGCTCGGTGGCCACAGAGACCGGCGTGGCATCGGTGACCCTGACCGCGGTGGCCCGCAGGGCCGGGGTGCACCACTCGGCGGTACGGCGTTACTTCAGCTCGCACAAAGAGGTGCTGCTGCGACTGGCCGCCGAGAGCTGGGAGGGCTGGTCAAACACCGTTTGCACCGCGCTGCAACGGTCCGAGACGATGTCGCCGGACCGGGTGGCCGCCACCCTGGCCGGCGGGTTGGCCGCAGACCCGTTGTTCTGCGACATGCTGGCCAATCTGCACTTACACCTTGACCATGAGGTAGACGCCGAGCGGGTGATCGAGATCCGCCGAAAGATCACCGCGGCGGGGCTGACCATGGCCGACGCCCTGCTGCAGGCGCTCCCCCGGCTGGGCAAGCAAGGTGCCTTCGACCTGTTGCTGGCGTCCTATTCACTGGCAGCGCCGCTGTGGCAGGTGGCGCACCCACCGACCAAACTGGCCGACGCCTATGCCGCGGAGCGGCAGGTGCCACCGGAGTGGAATCTGGACTTCACCACCGCATTGACCCGGCTGCTCACCGCCACCTGCATCGGACTGTTGGAGCCGTCAGTCTGATTTCGCCCGGCTGGGCTGCACCCGCTTGGGTTCGCCCGGCATCTTCGGGTAGTTCGGCGGGTAGGGCAGGTCCCCCAACCCGCGGGCCTCGTCGGTTGCCACCATGTCCAGCAGCGGCTCCAGGGACTGTTCGAGGTCGTCGATGGCGCTCCACGGGTCCCCGCGCCGTGCGATCAGGTCCGGCACCGTGCTGATCGTGAAGTCGTCGGGATCGGCGCCGTCGGCCAGCTCATCCCAGGTCAACGGCGTGGACACGGTGGCGATCGGCGTGGCCCGCACCGAATAGGCCGACGCCATGGTGCGGTCCCGGGCATTCTGGTTGAAGTCGACGAAGATCCGCGCGCCGCGTTCTTCCTTCCACCACGAGGCAGTGACCGCCTCCGGTGCGCGCCGCTCGATCTCGCGGGCCAGGGCAATGCCGGCCCGGCGGACCTCGATGAAATCCCAGTCGGTCTTGATCCGTAGGTAGACGTGCAGGCCGCGGCCGCCGGAGGTCTTGACGTAGCCGATGAGCCCGAGCTCGTCGAGCAGCGGGCGCACCACCTCCAGCGCGACCGCACGGGCCTGCGCGAAACCGGTGCCCGGCTGCGGGTCCAGGTCGATGCGCAGCTCGTCGGGGTGGTCGGTGTCGGGACAGCGCACCGGCCAGGGATGGAATGTCACGGTGCTCATCTGCACGGCCCACAGGATGTCGGCGGGCCGGGTGACCTTGAGCACGTCTGCGGTACGCCCGGAGGGAAACGTCACCCGGCAGGACTCCACGTTGTCCGGGTGCGAACGCGGCAGCCGCTTCTGGTAGACCTCGTCCCCGTCGATGCCGTCCGGGAACCGCTGCAGATGGCTGGGCCGGTCGGCCAGGGCGTGCAGCAGCGGCCCGGTCGCCACCGCCAGGTAGTAGTCGGCCAGCGCCCGCTTGGTGCCGCCCGCACCCAGCCGGGGGAAGTACACCTTGTCACCGCTGGTGAAGCGGACGGCGGTGCCACCGACCAGCAACTCCTCGGGACCGGCCATCTCAGGTCTCCAGCACGTCGGCGAGGTCGTAGTTCAGCGGCACCTCGAGCTGATCGAAGGTGCAGCTGGCCGGGTCCCGGTCGGGGCGCCACCGCAGCAGTTTCACGGTGTGCCGAAAGCGGTCCCCTTCCATCTGGTCATAGGCGACCTCGGCGACGCGCTCGGGCCGGATCGGGACCCACTGTTTGTCGGCGGCGGAGTTCCACCGGCTCGGTTCGCCGTCGCGGACCTCACCGAGATGCAACGGCTCCAGCTCGGTCTGGAGCTTGCGCCGATCGGCATCGGTGAACGCCGACGAGCCGCCCACCATCGCCAGCTCGCCGTCGGGGCGATACAGGCCCAGCAACAGCGAACCGATGCCGACCCCGCTCTTGTGGATGCGATACCCCATCACCACGCAGTCAGCGTCCCGGTGGTGTTTGACCTTGACCATCTCGCGCTTGCCGGGCAGGTACGGCCCGTCATTCCGCTTCGCGACCACCCCGTCCAACCCGGCGCCTTCGAACGTGGTGAGCCAGCGGGTGGCCTGTTCGGGGTCGGCGGTGGCCCGGGTGATGTGACAGCCGGCGCCGCCGGTGATGAGCTCGGCCAGCGCCGCGCGCCGCTCCCGAAAGGGTTCGTCGAGCAGCGCGGCCGAACCGGTGGCCAATGCGTCGAAGGCGATGAACTGCGCGGGGGTCTGTTCGGCCAGCAACCGCACCCGGCTCTCGGCGGGGTGAATCCGCTGGCTCAGCGAGTCCCAGTCCAGCCGGGTCCGCCCGCCGATCTGGCGCGGCACCACGACTTCGCCGTCGAGCACGCAGCGCGGGGCGGTCTCGGCGCGCAGCGCCTCCAGCAGTTCGGGGAAGTAGCGGCTCAGCGGTTTGCCGTTGCGGGACTGCAGCAGCACCTCATCGCCGTCGCGGAACACAATGGCGCGGAAGCCGTCCCATTTGGGTTCGTAGGACCAGCGCCCCGGCTCCTCGCCGTCACCGGGAACCTTGGCGGCCGCCTTGGCGAGCATCGGGGCCACCGGCGGCGCCACGGGCAAGTCCATGGTGTCCATCATGGCGGTGGCTGCTCAGCGCCGCAGGAACTCCACGACGTGGCGGGCGAGTTCTTCGCCGGCGTCCTCCTGCAGGAAGTGCCCGGCATCGTGGATCACCGGGTGGGCCCGGCCGTGCGCACCGGCCATCTCGCGCTCGAAGATCGGCGCCATGGCCCCGGTGATCGGGTCGCCGTCACTGAACGCGACCAGCATCGGGGTCTGCGAGGCGCACAGCGCGGCCCAGGCCGCCCGGTTGGCCGGGGCGGCGGGATCCTCGGGCGTGGTCGGGATCAGCGACGGCATGGTCCGCGGGCCGACGCAGTAACTGTCGTCGGGGAACGGGGCGTCATAGCCGGCCCGAACGGCGTCGCTCATCGGCCGGCGGCATCCGGCCTGCACGAACCATCCGACGTTGATGGTCGGCGCGGTCTGGATCGCCTCCCGAAAGCGCCAC
Organism: Mycobacterium sp. UM_Kg27; assembly: GCF_000972905.1. Lineage (NCBI taxonomy): Bacteria > Bacillati > Actinomycetota > Actinomycetes > Mycobacteriales > Mycobacteriaceae > Mycobacterium > Mycobacterium sp. UM_Kg27. The sequence continues at coordinate 9,046 of NZ_JRMM01000036.1, read as the reverse complement.
CAGACATCCGGCATCGGAATGTCCCCGGTGGGCAGGCCGGTGTTGGCCACGACGACGCCACTGAACCGGTCCGGGTTCTCGGCGAGCAGCCGCAGCCCGATCAGCCCACCCCAGTCCTGGCACACCAGCGTGACGTTGCGCAGGTCGAGGACGTCGAACGCCAGCGCACGCATCCACTCGACATGGCGCGCATAGGTGTGGTCCTGCGCGCGGGTGGGCTTGTCGGACCGGCCGAACCCGACCAGGTCCGGACAGATGACCCGATACCCCGCCTCGGCCAGGATCGGGATCATCTTGCGGTAGAGATACGACCACGACGGTTCGCCGTGCAGCATCAGGATCGGCTCCCCCTCTTCGGGACCGTCTTGCACCCAGGCCACCCGCAGCGTGCCGCCGGGCTCGTCCTGGTCCAGGTCATCGAGGTCGCAGAACTGCGGCTGGTAGGGGAAATCCGGAAGTCCGGCGAATCTGTCGTCGGGCGTGCGCAGGGTCTGCATGAGGCGACGATACCGTGTCGGTATATACCCCCGGGGGTGTCTGATAGACTGGTTTTCTACGCGACCAAGGAGGCCTGGAATGTCCGTGGCAATGAGCACCGCAGTGACCGGCACCGATTTCGACACCGTCACCGAGAAGACACGAGAGATCCTGAAGGACAACGGTTTCGGCGTACTGACCGAAATCGACATGCAAGCAACACTGAAGGCCAAGCTCGGCGAGGAGATGGAGCGCTACCTGATCCTGGGTGCCTGCAACCCACCCCTGGCCCACCGGGCCGTGACCGCCGAGAAGCGCATCGGGGTGCTGCTGCCCTGCAACGTCGTGGTTCGCGAAGACACCGAACACCCGGGCACGGTGCTGGTGGAGGCGATGAATCCGCAACTGATGGCCCAAGTGATCGACAATCCGGCATTGGCGGCGATCGCCGACGAGGTGAGCGAGAAGATCCGCACCGTCATCGATACGCTGGCGGGTGCGTTACGCACCAGCTGAGAGGAGCCGCCGATGTGCTACCCCGTGCCCTGTCGAGTCTGTGGCAAGACCACCTGGGACGGCTGCGGCGAGCACATCGCAGAGGTACGCGCCCAGGTGCCGCCTGAGCAGTGGTGCGAGGGCCATCCGGAGACGACGCTCTCCTAGCCGAGTCCCCGCATGCACGCATTATGGTGTGGGCATGCCTGAGCAATTCCTGCCAAACGCAGACACCCTGGTGGACTTACTGCGGATACAGGCTGACCGGTACGGGGACAAGGTCGCGTTCAACTTCGCCCCCGACGGCGACAAGATCATGGCGAGCCTGACCTACCGGGAACTCGACGCCAAGGCTCGAGCAGTCGGCGCCGAGCTGCAGCGCCTTGGCGCTGCCGGGCAACGCACGCTGGTGATCTGCCGACCGGGGCTGGACAGCATCATCAGCATTTTCGGCTGCTTTTACGCCGGGGCGATCGCCGTGCCGGTCGACACTCCCCTGGCCCGCCTGAGGCTGGTCGCGCCCGACGCTCGGGCCACCTTTGCGGTAGCGACCTCGGCCACCCAGACTCAACTTCAGGCGGCGGCCACCGATGTGCCCGGTATGTCGACGCTTCAGTGGTGCGCCATCGACCAAGCCGCCAGCCCCGAAGCATGGCAGGCGCCCGACATCGACCCGAGTACCACGGCGATGATCCAGTACACCTCGGGCTCGACCAAATCGCCCAAGGGCGTTGTCGTGACGCACGGCAACCTCATGCACAACTTGGAGTCCATCCGGCGCGCCTACCACGGCAACGAGGACCAGACCAGCGTCTACTTCCTGCCGCAGCAGCACGACATGGGACTGATCGGTGGGGTCCTGGAGATGATCTACGTCGGCTGCACCACCGTGTTGATGTCGCCGATCGTCTTTTTCCAGCGGCCGATGGCGTGGCTGGAGGCCATGTCGCGGTTTGGCGCCCACACGACCGCAGCACCCAACAGCGCCTACCGGTTGTGTGTCAAACACAGCACCCCGGACCAGCGCGCGGCCCTGGATCTGTCGAACTGGACCACCGCCGCGAGCAGTTCGGAGCCGATCCACGCCGCGACCATTCAGGAGTTCGCCGACGCGTTCGCGCCGGCGGGATTCCGCATCGAGGCGTTTCTGGCGTGCTACGGCCTGGCCGAGGCCACCCTGCTGGTCTCGGCGGACCCCACTCCCGGCGTCGTCGGCGTCCGCTACGTCGACAGCAAGGCGCTGAGTGAGAACCGCACCGTCGACGTCGAGGCCACCACCGACGCCGTCGCAGTGGTCAGCTGCGGCCCGCCGGTGTACGGCCAGCGGGTCCTGATCGTCGATCCGGAGACCCGCCAGCAGCTCGGACCCGACGAGGTCGGCGAGATCTGGGTTTCGGGACCCAGCGTGGCGCAGGGGTACTGGGCACGGCCGATAGAGAACGCGCACAGCTTCGCCGGGTTCCTGTCGGACACCGGTGAAGGCCCCTTCCTGCGCACCGGCGACATGGGATTTCTCTGCCAGGGCGAGGTCTTCGTCACCGGGCGGTGGAAGGACCTCGTCACCATCGGCGACAGCAACTATTTCCCGAACAACATCGAGCCGACGGTGCAAGACAGCCATCCGGCGTTGCTGGCCGACCGCGGCGCGGTGTTCGCCGTGCAACCGAAACCGCATGACGACGCCCGCCTGGTGATCGTGCAGGAACTGGACTATCGGCAGCAGGTCGACGAGAGCGAGTATCCCGCGATCATGGAGTCCATCCGCGCGGCGGTCAGCGAACAGCACGGCTTGAACACCCAGGACCTATTGCTGGTGCCGGCGATGCGGGTGCCCACCACCTCCAGCGGCAAGATTCAACGGGGCGAATGCCGGCGGCAGTTCCTCGCCGGCGAACTGCACCCGCTGGCCCGGTGGCATGCTCCGGCGACGCCGGCTGTCCGGTCCCCGCAGGGAGCCGGAGCAAACGGAACCAGCACGTTGGCCCGGATGATCGTGTCCAGCTTGGCGCAGCGGCGTCAGCAGCAACAGGGAACACCTCCCACCCAGACCGGCGGTTAGGGCTCGATCCGCAGGTAATCCACCAACCGGTCCAGGACGGGCCGCTGCCCGGCCAGCAGCTTGATTCGCGCCTGGGCCACCGAGTACCAGCCGACCCGGTCTACTTCGGGAAACTCCCGTCGTTGTCCCGACCGCGGCGGCCACTCCAATTCGAATGTGTTGCTGCGAGCCTCGGTCACGTCCAGGTCGCCGCGCACGGCGAACACCGTGACCACCTTCCCGCCCGCCTGGCGCACCTCACCGAGGTCTGCTCGCTCGCCGTCCGGCGGCGCAAGGCCGAGCTCCTCGGCGAATTCACGTCGCGCGGTATCCCACGGGTCCTCGCCTTCGGGTTGTTCGCCCTTGGGAATCGACCAGGCGCCGTCATCCTTGCGCGCCCAGAACGGTCCGCCGGGATGGGCGATCAGCACCTCCACGGCGCCGTCGGCGCCCGCCCGGTACAACAGCAACCCGGCGCTGCGCTTGGCCATGGTCACACCCCCACGGCGTGTTCCAGGTCCTCCAGCGCGGTGTTGAGGTGTCTCAGCAGCCGTTGCAGGTGCGGAACGGAGCGGCGGCAACCGACCAGCCCGAAGTCGAGGTTGCCGGCGTTGCTGACCACCGTCATGTTGAGCGCCTGCCCGTCCAGCGCGATCGACATCGGATAGTTGCCGTCGAGGCGGGCGCCGCGCCAGTACAGCGGCTCGGCGGGGCCGGGCACGTTGGAGATGACGATGTTGAACGGTGGCTTGGCCGCCGAGACGAAGCCGGGGATGGCCGCCAGGGCCAGCGGCGCCATATTGGCCGCCGACAACGCCAGCGCCTGGGTGCGCGGCAATTCGCTGAACACCTTCTTGTTCCCGCGCATCGACTCGCTGATGGTTGCCAGCCGTTGCGCCGGGTCCTCGAGGTCGGTGGCCAGGTTGCACAAGATGGCGCCGACCATGTTGCCGCCGGAGTCGGCTTCGGCTTCGGTGCGCAGGCTCACCGGGACCATCGCCACCAGGGGGTGGTCCGGCAGCGCGTTCTGCTCGTCGAGGTAGGCGCGCAACGCCCCGGCACACATCGCCAGCACCACGTCGTTAAGGGTGACGCCGGCCGCTCGTTTCACCGCGATCACCCGCTCGACCGGCCAGGACTGCGCCGCGCACCGACGGGCACCGCCGATATTGACGTTGAGCATGGTGCGCGGCGCTGCGAACGGCATAGTCAGTTGTTGCTCCAGCAGCGCTGCGCGCGCGAGTCGCACCGTCGACGGCCCAAAGGCGGCAACGTCTTTGACCATCTGAGTCAGTTCGCTCAAGCGGGACCCGGACTCGGGGCGCGGCCGCGACGAGACCCGGACCGACCACGGCGTGCGCAATTCCGATTCCCGCGGATCGGTCGACAGCGTGCGGCGCATCAGCCGCAGCAACGAGACACCGTCGATCAGCGAGTGGTGGACCTTGACGTAGACGGCGAACCGGCCGTCGTTGAGGCCCTCGACCACGTGGGCCTCCCACAGTGGGCGGTGCCGGTCAAGCAGGCTGCCGTGCAGCCGTGAGGTCAGCTCGAGCAGATCACGCACCCGGCCCGGTACCGGCAGCGCCGAGCGCCGCACGTGGTACTCGAGGTCGACGTCGTCGTCGAAGGCCCAGCCCACGCCGGAGATCGCGCCGAGCTGCGACGCCGGGTGCTTGCGGAAGGCGGGCTGCAGATCACGGGCGCTCAGCAGGCCCCGGTAGATCTCGCCGACGAATTCCGGTCCGGAGCCCTCCGGCGGCTCGAACAACATCAACCCGCCGACGTGCATGGGGTGCTCACGCGTCTCAGCCAGCAGGAAGACCGAATCGAGCGGTGACATCAGCTGCATCGATCCATTAGACCCCGGAGGGGCCCATGGCCGCTTGCTAGTCTTGCCCCGTGCGTCGCCGGGCCCCTGTCTGTGTCGCCTCGGCCGCGTGCTTACTCGCGGCCGGCATTGTCGCGCCCGCAGCTCCGGCCGATCCCGCGAATCCCGCCGTTGCCGGCAAGACGGTGTTCTTGGACCCCGGACACAGCGGCGCCAACGACGCCTCGATCGCCCGGCAGGTTCCCAACGGGCGCGGCGGCACCAAACCGTGCCAGACCAGCGGAACCGCCACCGATGACGGCTATCCCGAGCACAGCCTGGCCTGGGACGTGACCGGCCGGATCCGGGCGGAACTCGAGCGGCTGGGCGTGCATACCGAACTCTCGCGTGCCGACGACGCCTCCGTGGGGCCGTGCATCGATGCCCGCGCCGCCGCGGCCAACGCGGCGCACCCGGACGCGATCGTGTCCATCCACGCCGACGGTGGGCCGGCCTCGGGCCGCGGGTTTCATGTCAACTACTCCAGCCCGGCGCTCAACGACGCCCAGTCCGGGCCGGCCGTGGCGCTGGCCGGCGACATCCGGGATTCCCTGACGGCCGCGGGCATTCCCCAGTCCAGCTATCTCGGCACGGACGGCCTGTATGGGAGAGCGGATCTGGCCGGGCTGAATCTGGCCGAGTATCCGGCGGTGCTGGTGGAGCTGGGCAACATGCGCAATGCCCAGGACGCGGCGCTGCTGGAGAGTGCCGACGGGCGAGCGCGGTACGCCTCGGCGGTCACCAGCGGGATCGTGGCCTACCTCAGCAGGTGACGATGTCTCAACGCGGATTCGGCCGTACCGCCAGAACGCTTTTCGGGGTGGCCACCCTGATCCTGGCGCTGACGGGCTGCTCCCCCGACAGCGTCCCGACGGTGATCGCCGGGCACGCGGTTTCGATGCTGTATGACCCCGGACGGGTCGGCGGTCTGCCCACCGCGGAGGGGCCCAGCGGCCCGCGCGGCGACGTTCCCCCGGTCACCGCCCGGGTGCAGAACAGCGACGGCGGCGACATCGACCGCCTGTCACTGTTGGCCGTCGATGACATCGAGGACTTCTGGACGCAGCATTACGCCGAGGCGCTGCGCGGACGCTTCCAGCCGGTCTCGACGCTGATGTCGTATGACTCCACCGACCCGGACGGCCCTTCGGTGTGCGGTGGCGAGGTCTACCACCTGCCGAACGCGATGTATTGCCGCCGGATGGACACCATGGCCTGGGACCGCGCCAAATTCCTGCCCACGGCCCGAAAGTACTTCGGCGACATGGCGATCAACGGAACCCTGGCGCACGAATACGGGCACGCCCTGCAGAACATGGCCGGCATCGTCCACCCGCTGACGCGCACCCTGGTCCGCGAACAGCAGGCCGACTGTTTTGCCGGGGTGTATCTGCAGTGGGTGGCCACGGGCAGTTCGTCGCGGGTACAGCTGAGCACCGGCGACGGCCTCAATCATGTGCTGGCCGGCCTGATCGTGATCCGCGACCCGGTATCGACGCCGGACAATCCGGTCTCGATCTCCGATGAACACGGCACCGCTCTGGATCGGGTCGGTGCTTTCCAGACCGGCTTCGACGGCGGCGCGGCGATGTGCGCCGACATCGACATGGACGAGATCCGCAAGCGCCGTGGCAATCTGCCCCATTCCCTGTTCGATTCCGAGAACCCGCAAAGCGACCTCGCCATCGACGCGTCGGTGTTGTCGACCCTGATGGAGCAGCTGGGCCAGATCTTCGGCCTGTCCCGCCCGCCGGAGCTGTCCACGTCGGGCAAGTGCCCCAGCGGCCACCAGCCCGACCCGGTGGCCTACTGCCCCGAGTCCAACCTGATCGTCGTCGATCTGTCCGGACTGCAGGAGATGAGTGCCCCGACCGATCAGTCGACGCTGGGCATGCCGCAGGGCGACAACACCGGGTTGTCGGCGGTCACGTCGCGGTATGCCCTTGCGGTGCAACGCGAACGCGAGGTCGGTTTGGAGTCGGCATCGGCGGCGTTGCGCACCGCGTGCCTGACCGGGGTGGCGCAGCGCCGGATGGCCGAGCCCATGACGCTGTCGTCGGGGCCGGGCTTGACGCTGGCCGGCGGCGACCTCGACGAGGCGGTGACGGGCCTGTTGATGAACGGCATCGTCGCCAGCGACGCCAACGACGACACCGTGCCGGCGGGGTTCACCCGGATTCTGGCGTTCCGGTCCGGGCTGCACGGCGACGTCGACGGATGCTTCGGGCGGTTCCCGTGATGGGCCCGGCGTCATGAACCGTCCCGACGACCCGCGCGAACGGCCGGAGCGGCGGACCACACCGATTCCGCGGCCACCCCAGCAGCCGCGGGGACCCCGTGGCCCGCAGGGGCCGCCACCGCAACGTCCCCGGCCACCCGAGCGACCGTGGTATCTCGAGGAGGTCCGCCGACCCCCTGCACCACCGCCACGCCGGGTGCCACCGCCCCCGCAGGCGCACCGGCCACCGCCGTCGGGCCCGCGGCCACCGGCACCCCAGGACCGTCGCCGGCCGCGGGCGGACTCGGAGGCCGGCGCCCCGAAACCGGCGCGCCCCCAACCGCCGTCGAACCGCGCCGTGCTGATCGCCGCGGGCCTGACCGGGCTGCTCGCCCTGGGTGTGCTTGCGACGTTGGTGCTGCGCGGCGCCGTCGGCGGCTCGGCCCCCGTCGAGCTCGATGTGGTTGCGGCCCAAGACGGTGTTCGCCAGGTGCTCACCGACCCGATCAACGGCTACGGCCGCGACAAGGTGAGCGATGTCCGCTGCAACAACGGGGTCAACCCGACCGTGCGCAAGGGCACCAGTTTCAGCTGTGTGGTCACTGTCGACGGCGCTCAGCGCCGGGTGCTGGCGGAGTTCACCGACGACGCGGGCACCTATGCCGTCGACCGCCCGCGGTGATGTTTTAGCAGCAAAAACACCATCTAGATCCCGCGATTCCATTGTTGGGCAACGTCTGTGGGCTGACTAGGAGTTGACTGACGAGCTTGCTCCAAGCGGGCCGCACCGACATAGGGTCACAGCGCCGATCCAACTACTGCGCTGCGGTACCTGAGGAGTTCGATGACCTACGTCAAGCCGCCCGAGTTGATCAATGTGATGATCGATGCCGGCCAGTCCAAGATTTTCATGTCCACCCGCGACACCCTGATCCGCGCATTCATGGCCGGTGCGACGCTGGCGCTGGGCGCGGCGTTCGCGGTGACCATGACAGTGCAGACCGGTCACGCGATCATCGGGGCAATGCTGTTTCCGGCCGGATTCTGCATTCTCTACCTGCTGGGATACGACTTGCTGACCGGTGTGTTCGTGTTGGCGCCACTGGCCTGGCTCGACAAGCGTCCGGGTGTCACCATCGGCGGGGTGCTGCGGAACTGGGGACTGGTTTTCCTGGGCAACTTCGCCGGTGCCTTCACCGTCGCGGTGCTGATGGCGATCGTGTTCACCTACGGGTTCTCCAGCCCGCCCAACGAAGTCGGCCAGGCGATCGGGCACATCGGCGAGGCCCGCACGCTCGGCTATGCCGCACACGGCTTTCCGGGCATGCTGACCTTGTTCGTGCGCGGCATGTTGTGCAACTGGATGGTGTCCACCGGCGTGGTCGGGGCCATGCTGGCTACCGACGTCACCGGAAAGGTGATCGCCATGTGGTTGCCCGTATCCCTATTCTTTGCAATGGGATTCGAGCACTCAGTCGTAAACATGTACCTGTTTCCGTCCGGCCTGATGCTCGGCGGGCACTTCACCATCCTGGACTACATCGAATGGAACGAGATTCCCACGGTGCTGGGCAATCTGGTGGGTGGCTTGGCCTTCACCGGGTTGGCGATGTACGCGACGCACTCGCGGACCGCGCCCAAGCGCAGCGCTTCGGCGGTACAGAAGGAAGTGACCGCGGGAGTCTGACGGCGCACACCCGGACCGGCCGCGGTGATCAGCGCTGATCCGAGCGATCGTTCCTGATGAGCTTGCGGGCGACCTGAGCCACCGGCGTGTTGGTGTCCTGCGAAATCTTCACCAGCAGGTTGAAGGCGGTCGTGGCGTCGATGTCGTACCGCTCCATCAACGCGCCTTTGGCCTGGCCGATCGTGTCGCGGCTCTCGATGGCGCGCTGTAGTTGCTCGGCCTCACGGACCAAGGCTTGTCGTCTGTCTCTTATACACATCT
>NZ_JRMM01000035.1:0-32538 GCF_000972905.1 Mycobacterium sp. UM_Kg27 | reverse complement strand
GATGTGTATAAGAGACAGGCCGAGCGCTATCAGCTGCTGCGCTGGGGCCAGCAGGCATTCGATGACTTCTCCGTGGTCCCGCCCGACACCGGCATCTGCCACCAGGTGAACCTGGAGTACCTGGCGCGGGTGGTGTTCACCCGCGACAGTCCCGACGGGCCGCTGGCCTACCCCGACACCCTCGTCGGGACCGACTCGCACACCCCGATGGTCAACGGACTCGGCGTGTTGGGCTGGGGCGTCGGTGGGATCGAGGCCGAAGCGGCCATGCTCGGTCAACCCATGAGCATGCTGATCCCCCCGGTGGTCGGCCTGAAACTGTCCGGCGAACTGCAGCCCGGCACCACTGCCACCGACCTGGTCCTGACCGTCGCCGAGCTGCTGCGCGCCACCGGGGTGGTCGGCAAGTTCGTCGAATTCTTCGGGCCCGGCGTGGCCAACGTCCCGCTGGCGAACCGGGCCACGATCGGCAACATGAGCCCGGAGTACGGGGCGACCTGCGCGATCTTCCCGATCGATCACGTCACCTGCGACTATCTGCGCTTGACCGGCCGTTCTGAGCATCAGATCACGCTGGTGGAGGCCTACGCCAAAGAGCAGGGCATGTGGCATGACCCCGATCGCGAACCGGTCTATTCGCAAACGCTGGAACTGGATCTGAGCAGCGTTGAGCCGTCGATCGCCGGCCCCAAACGCCCCCAGGACCGCATCCCACTGCGGTTGGCCCCGCACACCGTCGCCGCGCTGCTCGACGGCGCCGAAACCACCGCTCAGGCCCTGTCAGACCTGGACAAGGCGTCGGCGGATTCGTTCCCGGCCAGCGACCCGATCGCGTTCGGCCAGTCCCAAGCGGAAGGCAAACCCCGCGCGCAGTGGGCCGGCGGCGACAAGCTGCCCTGGCGGACCGATGCCAAGCCGATCGAACTCGCCGACGGCACCCGCACCGAGATCGACAACGGCGACGTGGTGATCGCCGCGATCACCTCGTGCACCAACACCTCCAACCCGTCGGTGATGGTCGGCGCGGCATTGCTGGCCCGCAACGCCGTCGACAAGGGGCTCTCGCGCAAGCCGTGGGTGAAGACCACCCTGGCGCCCGGGTCGCGGGTGGTCACCGACTACTACGAGCGGGCGGGCCTGACGCCCTACCTGGACAAGCTGGGCTTCAACCTGGTCGGCTACGGCTGCACCACCTGCATCGGCAACTCGGGGCCGTTGATCCCTGAGGTGAGCAAGGCCGTCGTCGACAACGATCTGACCGTGTGCTCGGTGCTGTCGGGCAACCGCAACTTCGAGGGCCGCATCCACCCCGAAGTCCGCATGAACTTCCTGGCGTCCCCGCCGCTGGTGGTCGCCTACGCACTGGCCGGCACGCTTCGCGTCAACCTGCTCACCGATCCGCTGGGTACCGGCAGCGACGGCGAACCGGTGTACCTGCGCGACATCTGGCCCACCGCCGACGAGATCGCCGCCGTGGTCGACGACAACCTGCAGGCCGAGATGTTCACCGCCAGCTACGCCGACGTCTTCACCGGCGACGACCGCTGGCGTTCGCTGGACGTCCCCGACACCGACACCTTCTCCTGGGCGCCGGATTCCACCTACGTGCGCCAGCCGCCGTACTTCGACGGCATGACCCGCGACCCAGCACCACTCACCGACATCACCGGTGCCCGGGTGCTGGCCAAACTCGGCGACTCGGTCACCACCGACCACATCAGCCCGGCCGGATCCATCCGATACGACTCACCCGCCGGAAAATACCTGTCCGAGCATGGAATCGAGCGCAAGGATTTCAACTCCTACGGCTCACGGCGCGGCAACCATGAGGTGATGATCCGCGGCACCTTCGCCAACGTGCGACTGCGCAACCAATTGGCACCCGACACCGAGGGCGGCTTCACCCGCGACTTCACCCAGCCCGACGGTCCGGTGAGCACCATCTACGACGCGTCGGTGAACTACCTCGCCGCCGGCACTCCCCTGGTGATCCTGGCCGGTAAGGAATACGGATCCGGCTCCTCGCGTGACTGGGCCGCCAAGGGCACCGTGCTACTCGGTGTGCGGGCGGTGCTGGCGGTGTCCTACGAGCGCATCCACCGGTCCAACCTGATCGGCATGGGCGTGCTTCCCCTGCAGTTCCCCGACGGCGCCGACGCAGACTCGCTGGGCCTGACCGGTGAAGAGACGTTCGACATCACCGGGGTGACCGCGCTGGCCGACGGCATCCCCGACACCGTGCATGTACAGGCGGGCGATATCGAATTCGATGCGACGGTGCGCATCGACACCCCCGGCGAAGCCGACTACTACCGGCACGGCGGCATCATGCAATACGTGCTGCGGCAGCTGCTCGACTGATGCGCGCCCAGGCAGGGGCCACTAGGATTCGCGAGGCGATCCGGACGCTCAACCCGGGCTACTTCGCATTGGTGATGGCCAGCGGCATGGTGTCGATCGCGATGCATCACCAGGAATCTCACTGGGTTTCGGTGCTGCTGCTGTGGGTGACGGTGATCTCCTACCTGGTGTTGATCGTGGTATCGACGGTGCGCGTCATCGCTTACCGGCGCGAGTTCCTGGCCGATCTCTACGATTCCGGGCGCGCCTTCGGGCTCTTCACCTTCGTCTCGGCCACCAATGTGCTGGGAGCGCGACTGGTCATCGACGGGCACAGCACTGTGGCGGTCGGGCTGCTGGTGGTCAGCACGCTGACCTGGCTGGTACTGGGCTATCTAATCCCATGGACCGCGGTGCTGGGGACCTCGGAGCGGCCGGTGGTGCGCCGGGCCAACGGCACCTGGTTCATCTGGGTGGTGGCCAGCCAGTCCATCGCGGTGTTGGCGGCGGTGCTCGAGGTGGAGGTTTCCGAGCCGTGGCGCCAAAGCCTGGCGCTGCTCGCGGTGGTCTCCTGGTCGATCGGAGTGTTCCTCTACGGCGCCGCCGGAATCTTTGTCGCGCTGCGGCTGCTGCTGTACCCGCTGCTCCCCGAGGATCTCGTTCCGCAGTACTGGGTGGCGATGGGCGCCACCGCGATCACCGTGCTGGCCGGTGCTCACATCGTCGAGATGGCGGAAGCGCCGATGGTGCACGCCACCCGCGGTCTGATCGCCGGCACGTCGGTGGTGTTCTGGGCGTTCGGCACCTGGCTGATCCCGCCGATGATCGCCGCCGGCGTGTGGCGCCATATCGTGCATCGTGTCCCACTTCGTTACGAAGCGCCCTGGTGGAGCGTGATTTTCCCGCTGGGCATGTACGGGGTGGGTAGCCACTATCTGGGGCAGGCCGACCGGCTGCCGATCGTCTACTACATCGGTTCGGTCGAGAGCTGGATCGCGCTGACCGCCTGGACCGTTGTGTTCGTCCTGATGCTGCACCACCTGGCGGTCACCCTCGGGCCCGGGCGAAATGCCCGGGCGACGCGCGGTCGCTCAGCCGAGCCGGGCGCCGTCGACGCCGAAGAAGTGCAGATCGGTCGCGTCGAAGCCCAGTGACAGCCGGGTTCCCCGGCGCACTTCGGTGCTACCGGGAACCCGGGCGACCACTGACTGCGAGGTCCGCGGGTCATCCGTCGTGCCGTACAGGTAGGTGTCGGCGCCCAGTTCCTCGACGAAGTCCACCGCGGCACCGATCCCGCGATCGGCGATCTGCAGGTGCTCGGGCCGAATGCCCACGATCAGTTGCGATGTCGCAGAAGAGATTGCCCTCGGTACGCCGATGTCACAGCCACCCAGCGTCACCGTGCCGTCGACGACGGGAATGGTGAACAGGTTCATCGCCGGTGACCCGATGAATCCGGCGACGAACACATTGGCCGGGGTGCGGTAGAGCTCACGGGGCGCGGCGCACTGCTGCAGCACGCCGTCGCGCAACACCGCCACCCGATCGCCCATCGTCATGGCCTCCACCTGATCGTGGGTGACATAGACGGTGGTGATGCCCAGTCGCCGCTGCAGTTCGGCGATCTGGTTACGGGTCTGCACTCGCAGCATGGCGTCCAGGTTCGACAGTGGCTCGTCCATCAAGAAGACCTGCGGACGGCGCACGATCGCGCGGCCCATCGCGACGCGTTGGCGTTCGCCGCCGGAGAGATCCTTCGGCTTGCGCCCCAACAGTTCGGCCAGACCCAGCAGCTGGGCGGCTTCGGCCACCCTGGCGCGGATCTCGGCCTTCGGCGTCTTGGCGACTTTGAGTGCGAAGCCCATGTTCTGCGCCACCGTCATATGCGGATACAGTGCGTAGTTCTGAAACACCATGGCGATGTCGCGATGGCCGGGGTCAGTTGCGGTGACGTCGCGATCGCCGATGTAGAGCCGGCCGGCGTCGACGGGTTCCAGGCCGGCCAGCATGCGCAGCGTCGTCGTCTTGCCGCACCCCGACGGTCCGACCAGCACCATGAACTCGCCGTCGGTGACCGCCAGATCCAACGCGTCCAGGGCGGGGCGCTCGGCGCCCGGATAGTGCCGGGTCACCGAGGCGAAGGTCACTGAGGCCACTGCGTTCTCCTGACTTCGTCCACCGTCGCCCGACTACCGTCCACCGAAGCCCGTGGCCGCGATCCCGCTGACGAAGGCCCGTTGGGCGATCGCATAGATGATCACCAGCGGGGCCAGCATCAGCATGGACGCGGCCATCAGCACCGGCCACTCGGCGACGTACTCCCCCTGCATCCACACCAAACCGAGGGTCAGGGTGGCGATGCCCTTGCGCTGAATCATCAGCAGCGGCCACAGAAAGTCATTCCAGACGTTGATCCAGGTCAGCACTGCCAGCACCATCACCGCAGGTTTGGCGTGCGGCAACAGGATCCGCCAGTAGATCGCCCACGGTGAGCACCCGTCCAAGATCGCGGCCTCTTCCAGATCGATGGGCACGGTGGCGAAGAACTGTCGCATCAGATAGGTGCCGAACGCGCTGCCGAACAGGCCGGGGATGATCATCGCCCACATGGTGTCGGTCCACCCGAACACCCGCATCAAGATGAACTGCGGGATCACCGTGACCGTCAACGGCACCATCAAGGTGGCCAGATACAGCACGAACAGGGTGTCACGGCCGGTGAACGGCAGCCGAGCGAAGGCATAGCCGGCCAGCGAACAGAAGAACACCTGTCCGGCCGTCACGCAGCCGGCGTAGAGAATGGTGTTCAACAGCATCCGCCAGAACGGCATTCGGGCGAACACCTCGAGGTAGTTCGACCATTGCGGGTGGGCCGGCAACAACATCGGTTGGCTGATCTCGGCTTGGCGCTTCAGTGAGCCCGACAGCGCCCACAGGATCGGGAACAGTGCGCAGGCGGTGACGGCGCCCAATCCCGCGTAGACGCCCAGCAGCCCGGCAATGCGGTGCCGTGCCGGTGGGCCGGTCACTGGTCCACCGCGTTCCTGCGTGACAAGCGCAGTTGGACGACGGTCAGGACCAGCAGCACGGCAAACATCACCCAGGCCAGCGCGGACGCATACCCGAAGTCCAAGAAGGCGAAGGCCTGCTGGAACAGCATGATGGCCAGGACGTAGGTGCCGGTTTCCGGGCCGCCACTGCTGCCGGTGAGCACGTACACCAGATCAAAGGCCTGGAACGCGTTGATCACCGAGATCACCACCACGAACCACACCGCGCCGCGGATCATCGGCACGGTGATGGACACGAAGCGCCGCACCTCGCCGGCGCCGTCGATGCGGGCCGCCTCGTACAGGGAGTCGGGCACGCCCTGCATGGCCGCCAGCAGAATCACCGTCGCGAACGGCACGCTCTTCCAGATGCTGACCAGACACAACGAGGCCATCGCCCAGTGCGGTTCGGTGAGCCACGGCACCGGTGCGATGCCGAACCAGCTGAGCATGATGTTGAGCAGTCCGCTGTCGGTGTTGAACACGAACTGCCACACCACCGCGATCACCACCGAGGACACCGCCAACGGCAGGAAGGCAATGGCCCGAAACAGGCCGATTCCCTTCACCTTCCGATTCAGCAGTCCCGCGACCGCCAGGCTGATCAGTACCGTCGGGATCACGGTTCCCAGGGTGAACACCGTCGTGTTGCGGACCGCGATGCCGAACAACGGATCGCCGGTGAACAGGTCGCAATAGTTCGTGGCGCCGACGAACGTCGGCGGGGTGAACAGATCCCACCGCTGGAAGCTCATGTAGAGCGAAAAAGCCAGCGGGAACGCCATGAACACCGCGACCGCGGCCAGGTTCGGGGCGATGAACCAGCGCCCAGCACGTGCGCGCCGCCGGGTGGGATTCATGCGGTGGCCAACACTTCGTCGATCTGCGGCGACAGGCCGGTCTTCAGCGTTGCAGCGGGCCGCTTACCGCGCAGGACCGGCCCGATAGCGCGGTCCATCAGGGCGTGGACCTTCTGCCAGGCCGGGGAGATCGGCAGCCCTTCGGAATGCGCCGGGCCGCCGGTCAGCACCGCAAGGTTGCCGATCCCGGTGTGGGCGGCGGTGAATCCGGGTGTGTCGATCGCTGAGCGCAGCACCGGTACGAACAGCCCGGACTTGCCGATCAGCGACTGTCCTACCGGACCCGCTGCGAATTTGAGGAATTCCCAGGCCTGTTCCCGGTGCCGGCTGTCCGCGGCGATGGCCAGACCGGTACTGCCGATCGCGGATCGGGCCGCCATGCCCTTGGCTGCGGCAGCCGGTCCGGTCGGCAGCACCGCCACGTCGAATGCCAGATCGTCGGCTTGGACGAAGGTCTGGTAGCGCCAGTGTCCGCCGAGTGCCATCGCCGCGTTGCCAGCGGTGAACAGGCCCATCGTGGAGATCGACTGGGTGTCCGCGGCGGCGGGCGCTACGCGGTGCACAACTGACAGGTCTGCATAGAACTGGATCCCGGCGAGAAAGTCGTCGTTGTCGAAGTTCAGGTGGGTCGGGTTGACTCGCGGCACCGCCCACGGCACCCCGTTGTTCATGCCGAACAGTGCTGCGGAGTACGGCGGCGACCAGGTGTCGACGAAGCCCCACTGGGTGACTCGGCCATCACCGGATCGTCGGGTGAGTGCGGCGGCGGTGGCGAGGAACTCGCCGAAAGTCCAAGGCGTGTCCCAGCGACCCGGTGGTGGTGGCACACCGGCCTCGGCGAAGATCCGGGTGTTGTAGAACAGGAAAGCCCCCGACCACTGCTCCGGGAACGCGTACTGGCCGCCGTTGAAGCCGAACGTCTCGTAGAGCGCGGGGATGCTGTCGGCGTGCAACGCCGCCGCGAACTGCCGATCCCGATCCAGCAGGATGTTCAGGTCTGCCAGCACACCGCGGTCGGCAAGTCCGGCGTAGTTGAATTCCCAGGCCATCAGCACATCCGGGCATTTCCCACCGGCGCAGAACGTCGACATCTGCTGGGTCGGATCCCCGCCGGCCAGAATGGTGCGCACCCGAATGTCGGGGTGTTCGCGCTGGAACGCGTTGACGATCCGCATTCGGGCGTCGGCCTCTTCCGGGTTGGCCGCGAAGAAGAAGGTCAGTGCGTCGTCATCACTGCCGCAGGCCGACGCCGCGGGCAACAGCGCAGCTGCGCCGATCGCTCCGGCCCCGCGCAGCACGCTTCTTCGCGTGAGCGAGTGTGCACCGGAGGCCAGCACCTGCGAACCGTCAGACTTCGATCGGCGGGTAGAGGCGCTCGAGGGTGAACTGACGATCTCGCCGCGCCGCCCAGGAGCTGGCAGCAAGTGACACCACCAGGATCCCGGCCAGCACCGCCACCGACGTCCACAGCCGCTCGTCGATGCCGCCGACGGTCAGCTGGCGTAACCCGTTGACCGCATAGGTCATCGGATCGTAGGGATGCAATATCTGGAACGGTTTCGCCGTCGTCTCCACGGGATACACCCCGCCGGACGACACCAGCTGGAACATCAAAAAGGCCAGGGTGAAGACCCGGCCGACGGCCACACCGAGCACGGCGTTGAACGCCTGGATCATCGCCAGGAACGACGCGGCGATCAACGCCAGGAAGGCGACCATGCCTGCGGCGTGGCGGGCCTGCAGCCCCACCCCGAAGTGCACGACCGTGTACATCAGCAAGACCTGGCACACCCCCAGCAGCAGGGCCGGCCAGTACGACGCGAGTACCACCCGCAGCGCGCCCAGGCCGTTGGCGATGGCACGAGTCTGCATCGGGGTCAACAACATCCATACGATCAGCGAACCGATGAACAGTGCCAGCGGCAAGAAGAACGGCGCGAAACCGGTGCCGAAGGTGGCGGCGTGATGGGTGAAGTCCATGTCCACCCCGACCGGGCTGGCCAGGATTGCCGAGACGTCCACCCGTTGCTGGTCGGTGATGGCCGACGCGCGCTGGTCGGCCTCGCCCAGCCCCGACGCCAGCTGGGCGGCGCCGTCCTTGAGCTGATTGCTGCCGTCGGTCAGTTGGACCAGGCCGTCGCTGAGCTGGTTCGCCCCGGCTACCAGCGCCGTCGCGCCGTCGCGTAGCGCGACCACATCGGATCGGAGGCCGCCGTCGAGGACGTGGTTCATGAAGGTGCGCAACCCGCTGTTGGGATTGGCCAGATCGTTCTCCAGCTGTTGGGTGTCGGTGCGCAGCTGGTTCAGGCCCTCGTCGGTGGCCGGGTCCAGTCCCTCGACATCGAGCAGCCGCTGGGCACCGGCGAGGGTGTCACCGAGCCCGCGTACCGCCGAGTCGGGGTTGTTGCGCAATGCGTCGACCACCTGGTTGACGATCCCGGCGGCCTGTTGGTAGTTGACGTTGAGCGACGCGATCCGGTCACTGACCGTCTTGAGGTTGCCGCTGAGGCTCGCGGCGGCCGCGCCGGCGGCGTTGGGGTCGAAGCCCATGTTGGCGAGGTCATCGGTCACCTTGAGCAGTGGATCGGTGGCCTGTTGCACACCGTGATTCAGCTGGCGGATTCCGTCGGCGAGCGCCGCGGAGCCGTCCCGCGCGGTACCCATGTTGTCGGCCAACGTCTTTGAGCCGTCCGAGAGCTGGCCGGCTCCGTCCGCCGCCTTCTTGACCTCGTCGGTCACCTGGGTCAGTGCGGTGCCGATCACCTTCTGGCCGACCTTGGAGCTCACTTCGTTGAGCACCTCGCGGGCGGCGTTCTGCCCCATGACCGAGGCCAGGTAGTTATTGGCGTCGTTGAACCGGAACTGGATCTGCGCCTTCTGCGGGTGCGGGCCCGCCGGGGACACCACCGCCGTGCTGAAGTCCGAGGGCAGGGTGATCGAGAAGTAATAGGTCCCGTCGGAAACACCCTTGACGGCTTCGCTTTCCGACACCTGATGCAGATCGAGCTGGCCGGAGTCAACCAATGCCCGGGTCACTTCATCACCGGCGTGCAACTGCTCGCCGGACACCACGGCACCGGTGTCCTCGTTGACCAGGGCGACCGGGACCTTGTCGATGGCGGCGAACGGATTCCAGAACGCCCACAGGTACATGGCGCCGTACAGCAGTGGCAGCACGATGATGGTGATCAGGGCCAGACGCGGCATGGTGCCACGCGAATAGCGTTTGAGGTCGGTTCCCAGCGACATTCCGGCGAGCATGGTCAGCGGTTCCCCTTCTCGTGTCGGCCGGGAACGAGCTCGGCGCGCTCCAGACGGTCGACGGTGATCTGCCCGGCGAGCCCGAACCCGTCGGGAATCGGGTTGGCTGATGACGTGATCACGGTCTGCTTCTCCCCCAAGGCGACCAGGCGGGTAAGCAGGATGGCGCGATCGCGGCTGTTCTTGATCTCATCGATGCTGCCGACCACCAGCAGCGGTGGGCGTGCGGTGTTGGCCAGTGCGATGCGCAGCAACAGCCCGGTCATTTCGTCGAGATGCTCGACGTAGTCGTGCAGTCGGGGCACCGGCAGGTCGCCGAAGACCGGGCCGCAGATCGCGTCGCGCTCGGCCTCGCCGGCGCGGCGGACCAGCTGATACCAGGGTGCATCCCAGCGGATCTGTTCGGTGAT
This sequence comes from Mycobacterium sp. UM_Kg27, assembly GCF_000972905.1. Lineage (NCBI taxonomy): Bacteria > Bacillati > Actinomycetota > Actinomycetes > Mycobacteriales > Mycobacteriaceae > Mycobacterium > Mycobacterium sp. UM_Kg27. The sequence continues at coordinate 22,617 of NZ_JRMM01000035.1, read as the reverse complement.
CAGGTCTGCGACCGTGACCGACTCGAAGATCGCGTCGAGCTGTTCGATTCCTGCCAGGGCAGCGACGTCGAAGATGTCGCGGGCTTTATTGCGCCCGAGCACGGTGAGCGTGCCCGACGACGGCTTCATCCGGCCGGCCAGGTTCATCATCAGGGCGGTGCGACCCGACCCCGGAGGACCGACCAACACGGTGGTACCGCCGGCCGGGATGTCCAGATCGAGCGGCCCGAAGACGCGTCCCCACGGCCCGGTCATGGTGATACCGCGGGCGGTCACCGCGGGCGGTGACGGCGCCGTACTCTCCCCCGCCGCGGACGTCTCCCCTGCGGCTGTCGTTTCGTCTGGCATGGACGCCCCCTCACACATCGGTTCGCGTGACCCATCAAAGCAGAGGCGCTGGGAGTTGTAGCGTCGCGTCGCGCAACCGCTCGGGATCACCCGCGATATCAATGCTGTGGATGCGCCCGTCATCGCCGATCCCGATGCGCAACAGCGCCAGCAGGCGACCCGCAGGGGCGATCGCGATGCCCGGTGCCCCATCGACGAGCAGCACGGTACCGGCGCGTGCACGCCGGGTGAAGTGCCGGGTCTCGGTGGCGACATCGCCGGCGCCGCGCATCTCGGTGGGCACGCCGGCCGGTAGCAACACGGGATCGACGCGGCGCACCACGTCGGACGCCAACAATTTCAGCAGGGCCGGGATGTCGCCGCCGCGCGAAGCGGCCAGAAACGCGCTCACGATCTCGAGATGCTCGGCGCGCAGCCGCGGCTGCGCGGCCGGCGCGGCCTGCAGCCTGGCGCGGGCACGGCTGGCCAACTTCTTGGCCGCGTCCGGCGAGCGGTCCAGTACGGGGCCGATCTGCTCGAACGGCACGTCGAACACGTCGTGCAGCACGAACGCGACGCGCTGTGCCGGCGACAGCCGATCCAGCACCACCAGCAGGGCCCGGCTGACCGCTTCAGAGCGCAGCACCTGTTCGTCGGCGGCCGGTGCGGCCATAGCCGGGGAGCTGTCCAACTCGGGTGGCTCCGACAGCGGTTGCTCGAGGCGACGCGAACGTGCCCGCAACTGGTCTATCGCGGTGCGTGCGGTGATGGTGGTGAGCCATCCGGGCAGGTTGTCCACCGCGGCGAAATCGGCACTGCTGGCCTTGAGCCACGCTGATTGGACGGCATCTTCGGCGTCAGCGGTTGAGCCGAGGAGATGAAACGCCACCGAATGCAGATGCCGGCGGTGGTCCTCGAAGCGTTGGGCCAAAACATCGGTGTTGCCCATGGGTCACCTTTCCCGTTCGGGAGTCGTCACAGGGATAGAGCCACATCCACCGACGACAGGAAGAGCAACACCATGAGCGTACAGACGATCTATCTGGTGACCGTCGTGGTGACCGCGGTCGCCACCGTCGCCATCGCGGTACCCGATTTCATTCCCGCACAGTTCGTGCTGGCCAATTCGGCGCGGGTGGGAGTGCCGCGGTCCTGGCTGCCGCTCTTGGGCGGGCTGAAACTGGCCGGCGGTGCCGGCCTGCTCGCCGGCCTGGCGGGGTTCCCGGAGCTCGGCATCGCGGCCGCGGCCGGCCTGGTCGCGTACTTCGTCGGGGCGGTCGTGACCCATGTGCGGGCCGGGGTGTTGTCCAACATCGGTTTCCCCGCCGCCTATCTGCTGCTGTCGGCGGCTTCGCTGGCGATCCTGCTGGCCTGACCTAACCGAATTCGGCGGCCGGGTCGGTGTGGCTGGCCGCGCCGGCGCGTCGCGGCAGTTCGACGACGACGTTGGTGGCCTTGACCGAGGCGACGACCAGGCTGCCGGGCTGCAGCTGCAACTCGTCGGCGGCCTCCCGGCTGACCAGCGAGACCAACCGGAACGGGCCGGCCTGGACCTCGACCTGCGCCATGACCGTGTCACGGGTGACCTTGGTGACCAGCCCGACCATCCGGTTACGCGCCGACTGGCCCACCACCGGATTGCGTGACACCGGTTCGACGGCAGCGCGCTCCTGGGCGAACCGTGCCAGCTCGGCACCGTCGACCATGCGAGGACCACTGCCCGTCGTCACCGATAGGCGACCGGAGTCGATCCACCGGCGGACGGTGTCATCGCTGACCCCGAGGAGCTCGGCGACTTCGGCAATACGAAAGCTCGGCACGCAGGGAGTTTATCGCCGCTGTCGCGCCTAATCAGCCTCCTGGGAAATACCGGATTGCTGTGAGCTCGGCGGCCTCGGCCTTAAGTCATCGGGCCGCCTGCATCACCGTCGCACCGGCGCTGCGTATCGCCGCCAACGCGTCGGCGGTCGACTCGGCCGACACGCCCGCGGTCAGGTTCGACAGTACTGCGGTGGAAAATCCTTCGCGGACAGCGTCTTTGGCGGTAGAGCACACGCAGTGCTCGGTGGTGACTCCGACCACGTCGACGTTGCGCACTGCATGCTGGATCAGCCAGTCACGCAGTGCGGTGCCCTCGTCATCGACACCCTCGAAGCCGCTGTATCCCGCGCTGTAGGCGCCCTTTTTGAAGACCGCCTCGATCCGATCGGTGCGCAGCGCCGGATGGAATTGCGCACCAGGACTTTCCGCCACGCAGTGCGGCGGCCAGGACGTCTGGTAGTCCGGATGCTCGGAGAAATGCGCGCCGGGGTCGACGTGCCAGTCCTGGGTGGCCACCACATGCGCATAGCGGGCTTTGCCGGTCGGGCTGTCCAGGTAACGGCTGATCTCCTGTGCGAGGGCCGCCGCGCCGGACACCGGGATCGCGCCGCCCTCACAGAAATCGTTCTGCACGTCGACGATGACCAGCGCCCGCATCCGTCCACAGTATCGTCGGCGCCGCAGCGCTTCTCGCGCACACAGCGCCCAGGATCCGAGCACCGTCCCCAGCACCGCGACCTCGACCGCGGTGGTCCACGCGGGCGGATACAACACACCGGCCAGATAGTGGGCGATGAATCCATCCGGCGGCAGCGGGGCCATCCCGGCGGCGGCGCGCGCCCGGCGCTCCAGCCAGGTCAGCGGGCAGTCCAGGTGTCCGACAACGATCAGCATCGCCCAGAACGCCGCCGCGATGTGCAGCCAAAGGGTGCGTGGCCATCGCACGGCGAGAAAGCCGCCGAGCACGACGTAGCCGACGAACGCAAGGTGCGATGCGACGATGATCACCACCGCGATCTGGTACATCGGTCCGCCGTTTCGCCCTCCGCAGAAACCGCTTCCGTCCCTGTCCGTCACGGTACATTGGCGGACATCCAACGTGGTCAGGAGTGAATCTGATGACAACCGGCGATTTCGGCCCGAACGGTCCTGGCTACGGCCCAGGAATCCCCGGAAACCCCGGATATGGCCCTGGATATGGCCAGCCCGGCGGTTATCCGCCGCCGCAGGGCTGGGGGGCCCAGCCCGGATGGGGACAGCAACCGGGCGGGCTCGGCAGGCGCTTTTGGGCCCGCGTGCTCGACGGCTTCCTGGTCGGAATCGTGTCGTTCTTCTTGTCGGTGTTCTTGTTCTCCGACGATTACCCGTTCCTGGTCACCGGCCTGTTCTCCGGGGCGCTGACGTTCGGCTACTTCGTGCTGTTCGAGGTAACGCAGGGCGCCACCCCCGGCAAGCGACTGCTGGGCCTTTCGGTGCACGGACCTGACGGAGTGTCCAAGCCGACGGCGTCGCAGTCGGCCATCCGTAATTCGTTCACCCTGCTGGCCGTGGTCCCCTACTTCGGTGCGCTGCTGGCCTTCGTGGCCTACGTCGTGATCGCCGTGACGATCAGCGGCAGTCCGACCAAGCAGGGCAAGCACGACGAGCTGGCCGGCGGCACCCGGGTGACCCGGGCCTGATTCCCCTGCCGGGGCGTCAGCGGGCTAGCGAAAAGCCCTGCCAGGCCTTGCGTCGCTCGGGAGCCGGGTCGTATTCCAGGCGGGTCTTGCGGTCGAACACCATGACGGCGCGCTCGTCGGCGGTGTAGGCCGGCCAGTTGTCGCCCGGCACCCCCGCTCGGCTGAACGCCCCCCACCGGCGCTGCACCTGCTTGCTGACCTGCAACGCCGTGCGGCGGTCCGCGCCCGCGGTGAGTAGGCGCCCGAACCCGCCGGTGCGGTACACATCGAACACCGCGAACAACTCGGTGGCGTGCGTGGCGCCCATGCCCGACCAGCGCAGCATCCGCGGCGCATAGTCGTAGCGGTAGACGTAGGTGGGTGCATGCGCCCCATGGGCTTCGGCGATCTGCCACACCGCGGCGTTGAAGGCGAAATCACCGCCGAGCCGGATACAGGCCGCCCGCTTGGGGTAGTCCGGATAGGCGGCGATGATGCGATCGCGCACTCCCGCGTCGGTGCCGGCCAGCACCGCCTCGACCGTCGGCTCGTCGACCGGCAGCATCCGCAAGAACCGGGTGAACAGCCGCCCTTCATCGGCGTTGCTGCCCACGATGAGCGGAACCTGGTGCGCCGACCCCTGCCGCATCGCCTCAACCGGGTCCACCGGCAGTACGTCGTCTCCGCAGACCGGGCCGATCGGGAACGCGCCCAGCATGTCTCGGTTGCCGTCGGCGATCAGTCGGTCCTGGGCGGCGAGCAGTTCCGACGGCGTCACGCGCAGCAGCGCCTGGGCGCCGTCGGACGGGCGTACTCCGAGCAGCGCGGCGAATCGTTCGGCGAAGGCGGCAGCAATGTCGGTGTTGCGCACCAGCCCCGCGGCCGGGCTTTCGGCGATCGCACGGCCGAACAGGCCTTGCGCCGCGGGAACCGCCAGCAGGGTGGCCACCGCGTGCGCGCCGGCGCTTTCCCCGAAGATGGTGACGTTGTCGGGGTCGCCGCCGAACGCCGCGATGTTCTCCTGAACCCAGCGCAGGGCAAGCACCAGATCGCGCAGGTACAGATTGCTGTCCAGGGTGACGCCGGGGGCCGACAGCGACGACAGATCCAGACAGCCCAGCGCGCCCAGCCGGTAGTTGACCGACACGTACACACACCCGCGACGGGCCAGCGCCGCACCGTCATAGATGGGGGTAGCCGAACTGCCCATGATGTAGCCGCCACCGTGGATGAACACCATGACCGGCAGCGGCTCGGTGTCGGTGCGCTCCGGGGCTACCACGTTGAGCGTCAGACAGTCTTCGCTGGTCGGCTGGAACCGGCCGGGACCCAGGACGGTGTAGAACCGTTCCTGCGGCGCGCAGTTGGTGAATCCGTGGCAATGGCGCACCCCAGACCACGGCTCCGCCGGCTGGGGCGCCCGAAACCGCAGCGGACCGACCGGCGGACGGGCATAAGGGATGGACCGCCATCTGCGCACCCCGTCGCGGACGAAACCCTCCACAACGCCGGTGGCGATGCGGGCCTGCACAGGGTGGTTATGCATGAGCCGAACGGTAGCGAATCACCCGGTGGTTAGCGAACCTCGACGCAGGAGAGGTGAGGCTGGACCGCCGCGTGGGCCCGGTGGTTAGCGAACCTCGACGCAGGAGAGGTGAGGCTGGACCGCCGATTGAGTACAGCCGGTTAGCCTATCGGCATGCGTCTCACCGGACTGGTCGCCGTACTGCTGTTGGTCGCGGGATGTTCCGGCGCCAAGGTCGACGAGCCGACGCCGACTTCGACCGGGCCGTCTGCCTCTAGCACGGCACCGCCGTCGACATCGGTGACGTCAACCTCGGCGAAGCCGTCGGGTCCGCTGGCTCCCCCCGCTGCCGGTGCGGCGATCTCCGACGTGATCGCCTGGATTGAGGCCGGTCGCCCCGTCGACGCCGCCGACTACCACAAGGCCACCCGCGACGGCGAGGTCACCGACCTCATCGATGATGTCGCCTTCACGGTGGCGGCCGCACCCCGCCGCGCCACCACCTGCATCAGCGATGCCGGTTCCTCCGACAGTGCCCTGGCCTGTGTGGTGGATCTGGCCAACCCGCCGGCGCAACCCGCCGACATCTACGGCGAGTGGAAGGGCGGCTGGGTCGACTTCGGCGGCAACACGCTGCGGGTGGGCTCCGCGCACGGCGATCCGGGCCGGTTTGTGCACGGCGACGGGGCACAGCTGCCCGACGGATCCAGCGTGTCGTTCGGCGACTACCGCTGCCGGGCGGATCAAGTGGGGCTGATCTGCGTGAACTACGCCCACCGGTCGGCGGTGCTGTTCAGCCCGACCGGCATCGGAACCTTCGGCTGCCTGCACCCGGTGCCGCCGCCGGCCAACGCCGGTGAGCAGTTCAGCTGCGCCAGCTGAGCTTCAGCGCCAGCGATCGGCCGAATCGACGGCCTGCAGCAGGACGTCGCACAGTTGCCGCAGCTCGTCGTGGGGGGCGTCTTCGGACAGCGCGGTCGCGATGTCCTCGGCCGCGCAGCGCACCTGATAGACCCGATCGGACAGGGCGGTCGCCTCGTCGGCGGAGAGCACCACGGAGTCGGGCGTCAGGGCGGTCGTCTTCCCGCTGCTGATCAGGGCGCGCTGCTCGTAGGCGCGCTGCCGGCAGGACTGCCGGCAGTACTGGCGCCGACGGCCGATCCCGGCATCGCCCACGTCGCGGCCACACCATCGGCACGGCTGGGGGCGGGGACTGCGAGGCACGTCTGAAGACCTTAGTCCGAGGACCGCGACGTTCCCGGTATCATGAGAGGTCGCGCCGTATGCGCCGGGAACTTCAGAGGGTTCGCCCGCGTTGACACTCGCGAGGCATTTTTCACCAATAGGCAAAGGAGAGTGGGTCATGGCTGATCGTGTTCTGCGGGGCAGTCGGCTGGGAGCCGTGAGCTACGAGACCGACCGCAACCACGACCTGGCGCCGCGCCGCATGGCGCGTTACCGCACCGATAACGGTGAAGAGTTCGAGGTCCCCTTCGCCGACGACGCTGAGCTCCCCGGTACCTGGATGTGCCGGAACGGCCTGGAAGGCACCCTGCTCGAGGGTGACCTGCCCGAGCCGAAGAAGGTCAAGCCGCCACGCACGCACTGGGACATGCTGCTGGAGCGCCGCTCGGTCGAAGAGCTCGAGGAGCTGCTCAAGGAGCGCCTGGAGCTGATCAAGACCAAGCGGCGCGGCTAAAACCGCGGACTTCGCTGCACCGCGGCGTCTCACCCGAGACGTCGCGGTGTTTTAGCTCCGGACGACGCCCCGGAGCCGGTTGAGCCGGCCGCCGATCCCCCACCGCGCGACCTTGACCATCGCTTCGCGGATGTTCGAGCCGCTCATCTTCGACACGCCCAGCTCACGTTCGGTGAACGTGATCGGCACCTCGGTGATGGTGAATCCGCTGTTCACGGCCCGCCAGGTGAGGTCGACCTGGAAGCAGTAGCCCTTCGAGTCGACCGCGTCCAGCCCGATCTTCTCCAGCACGCCGCGCCGGTAGGCCCGGTAGCCGGCGGTGATGTCGTGGATTCCGACGCCGAGCAGCAGCCGCGCATAGGTGTTGGCGGTCTTGGACAGCACCAGCCTGCGCACCGGCCAGTTTCGTACCGTCCCGCCGTCGACGTAACGCGAGCCGATCGCCAGGTCGGCGCCCGCGTCGATGGCGTCCAGCAATCGGTAGAGCTGCTCGGGAGCGTGGCTGCCGTCGGCATCCATCTCCACGATCACCTCGTAGTTGCGGTCCAGCCCCCAGGCGAACCCGGCCAGGTAGGCCGCGCCCAGTCCGGCCTTGGAGGTCCGGTGCATGACGTGAATGCGCTCCGGGTCGGCGGCCGCCCGCTCATCGGCCAGCGTGCCGGTGCCGTCGGGGCTGCCGTCGTCGACAACGAGGACGTGCACGTCCGGTCGGGCCTGCTGGAGCCGGTCCAGGATGATCGGCAGATTCTCGAGCTCGTTGTAGGTGGGGATGACCACCAGAGTGTGCAGGCTGGGACGCTCACTCATCGGCGCCGTTCCTCCCGTTCTCCGCATCGGCGCCGGTGCGGCCCCGCTTGAAATGTCGTCGCGTAATCCGACCGCGCATGAAGTTTCCATTTTGCCGTATGGCGGCCAGCAGAGACGCAACGGCCGCTGCGAGCAGCACCCACTGCAGCACCGGCGCCCACCGCGTCGCCGGCGTCAGGGTGGTCTTGAGCCGCACGTGGCTGTCGAGGTAGGCGGGCTCAAAGAAGGCGGTACGGGCCAGCTCACGTCCGTCGGGGGCGATCACCGCGCTGATTCCGGTGGTTCCGGCGACGACGACGTAACGGTCGTGCTCGACGGCGCGCACCTTGGCAAACGCCAACTGTTGCTCGCTCATCGTCTCGTCGAAGGTGGCGTTGTTGGTCGGTACCGCCAGCAGCTGGGCGCCGGCGAGCACCGACTGGCGCGGCGCGCGATCGAAGATGACTTCCCAACAGGTGGTCACCCCGACCGGGACGCCGGCGACGTGCACCACCCCGTTGCCGTGGCCGGGAACGAAATACCCTGCCCGATCGGCATAGCCGGACAGGTGGCGGAACAGGCCGCGCCACGGCAGGTATTCACCAAACGGCTGCACGATCCGCTTGTCGTGGCTCTCCCCCGGCCCGGTGCGCGGATCCCACACCAGCACCGAATTCGACGCCACCGGATTGTCCCGGCTCCAGCCGGGCGCGGCACGCACCGTGCCCACCAGGATCGGGGCGTCGACCGCCTGGGCGGCGACGGTGATCTGCTGCGCGGCATCGATGTTCGTCAACGGGTCGATGTCCGAGGCGTTCTCCGGCCAGATCACGAACAGTGGCTGCGGGGCGTGCCCGGTCGCGACATCCTCTGCCAGCCGCAGGGTTTCGCGGACGTGATAGTCCAGCACCTCCCGGCGCTGGGCGTTGAAGTCGAGCCCGAGTCGTGGCACGTTGCCCTGCACCGCCGCCACCGTGATCGAGGGTTCGTCGCCGGCTCCCACGCCGGAACGGCGCACCCCCGGCCACACCACGACGGTGGTCAGCAGCACCAGGCAGATACACAGTCCGGGCACCAGCACCGCCGGCGGGCGGTCGGTGGAGCCGGGTGCCGGCGGGTTCCGCAGCCACCGCACGATCTCGATGGCCAAAGCGGTGCCGGCGCAACCGATCAGCACCACTCCGGTCGATAACAGTGGCACGCCGCCGAGCGTGACCAGGGGCAGCAATGGTCCCGCGGTCTGGCCGTATCCCACGGCCCCCCAAGGGAACCCCCCGAACGGGACTACTGACTTCGCCCATTCCTGGGCGGCCCACAGCAGCGCGAACCAGATCGGCCAGCCGGCCAGGGACCGCACTGCCACCGCCGCCGACCCGAATAGGGCGGGAAACAGTGCGCACATCAACGCCAGGATCAGCCAGGGCGCGGCGCCGACCAGCCCGCCCACCCACGGCAGCAGCGGCAGATAGAACGCCAGGCCACACAGCAGGCCATACCCGAAACCCCCGGCAAGGGTGGTCTCTCGGCGAATGAGCACCCAGCTCAGCAGCGCGAGCGCCAAAATCGCGGCCCACCACCAGTTCAGCGGGGGGAAACTGGCACGCAACAACATGCCCGCAGTCACCGATGCGGCCAGCTGCGCCCAGCGATCGGCCGCGGCGATGCCCAGCCGTTCGAGCCGGTTCGGCCCGGCCGGCTCGGCGTGGGTGAGAACCTCGCCGTCAGATTCGGTGGAAACGTCAGCGGCCGGGTCGACGGGGTCCGCCGGGGTTTCCGCTGCCGGTTCCTCGGTGGGCTCAACCATGCAGGACCACACCACGGTGCACCGTGCGACGGCATCGGGGACTGGCGCCGGGCTCGAGCACCGGCAGCGCGGGCACCCGTGCGCGTGGATCGGTCGACCATCGCTGAACGGAGTCGCGAGGTGCCTCAACGGCAAGGGCGCTGGTCTCCCAGACCGCATAGGAGGCGGGCGCACCGGCCGCCAAGGTCCCGGTGAGGCCGTCGTTGATACCGGCGGCCCGCCAGCCACCGCGCGTCGACGCGGCGAACGCCGCCCGCACCGATACCGCACTGCCCGGCGTGCGGTGGTTCGCTGCGGCGCGCACGGCAGCCCACGGGTCCAGTGCGGTCACCGGGCTGTCAGAACCGAACGCGAGGGGCACGCCTTGGGATGCTAACAGCGCGAAAGGGTTCAACCCGGCGGCTCGCTCGGCACCCAGGCGCTGGGCGTACATGCCGTCCTCGCCGCCCCACTGTGCATCGAACACCGGCTGCATGCTGGCGATCACGCCCCAGGAGCCCAGCTTGGCGGCCTGCTCGGCGCTGACCATCTCCAGGTGCTCCAGCCGATGTCCGCAACGGGCCACCGCGGGCACCCCGAATTTCCCGACCACCCGTTCCAGCGCCGCAACCACCGTGGTGACCGCGGCGTCGCCGATCGCGTGGAATCCGGCCGTCACCTCCGCCTCGGTGCAGGCCCACAGGTGGGCGGTGACGGCGTCGAGGTCCAGATGGCACACGCCGGTGCTGCCGGGGGCGTCGGCGTAGTCCGCGTGGAGCCAAGCGGTGTGCGAGCCCAGCGCGCCATCGACGAACAGGTCGCCGGCGAGTCCGCGTGCACCGGTCTCAGCGACCAGCTCGCGTGCCCGGGCGGCGCTGGTGACGGCCTCGCCCCAGTAGCCGATGACCTCGACGCCGTGGCCGCCTTCGCCCAGGGCCCGCAGTTCGCGCCAGTCGTCGAGACCGCCGATGTCCGGGCCGGCACATTCATGTACCGCGACGATCCCGGCCGCGGCGGCGGCATCCAGTCCGGCCACCCGGGCTTCGGCGCGCTGTGCGGCGGTGAGCAGGGTGCCGGCCACGGAACGGACCCGATGGTGGGCATCGCCGGACAGCGGGACGGCGGCGTCGATCTCGGCCGGCAGATCCGGCACCAGGTTGCGCAACGCCGTCGAGGCCAACGCGGAGTGGACGTCGGCGCGAGACAGGTATGCGGGTCGATCCCCCACCACGGCGTCGATCGCCGCGGTGTCGGGGGCACGACCGTCGGGCCAGCCGGATTCGTCCCAGCCATGTCCGCGGATCGGTTCACCCGGATGGGCTGCGGCGTAGTCGGCGATCAGTTGCAGGCAGTGCTGCGCCGAGGTCGCCGCCCGAAGGTCCAGCCCGATGCGGCACAGTCCGGTCTCGGTGAGGTGGACGTGACTGTCCACGAAAGCCGGCGTCACCAGCGCGCCGTCGAGTTCGATCACCTCGGCCTGCGGGAACTGATCGCGGCCGACGTCGTCGCTGCCCAACCAGGCCACCACCCCGTCCCGGACCGCCATCGCGGTGGCGTCGGGATGACTCGGGCTGTGGATTCGCCCGCCGAGCAGCAAGGTGGCAGGCCTGCCGGTCACAACGGTCACGACGTAGAACGTACGGGTTGGCGCAGGCTGCCGGTCAGGCGACCGGAAGGCCGCGCGGCCCGGTGTCGGTGACGTCGACGAATTCGGCGTCGATGTAGTCGGTTCGGCTTCCGGGTGGCCGCCGCGTGGTGTACCACTGCCGACCGACCGTGGCCGCAGCCACCAGCGGGGTATGCCTGCCCAGCGTGGTGGCCGCCACCGCCGCCAGCAGCGGACGGGCGACGGCCCGGGTCGGGGGCGCCAACAGCAGCAGACCCACCAACGAGGTCACCGGTCCCGGAACGAGGACCAGCACGCTGCCGGCCGTGACCAGCCCGCTGTCGGCGAGAACACCCGGGCCGGCGGGCGTGCGCAGGCGGCGGATCTGCCGCCTGATCTGCCCGCCTGCCAGCACTACCCCGGCCAGGAAGAGCCCCAGCAGCAGCAACGCCGTCCAGCCGAACCCGATCGCCCAGATCAACGCGGCGACCGCCGCCAGCTCCACCAGGGCGTAGAGACCGAAGATCCGCAGCACACCGCTCACCATGCCATCCCAACGTTCGGGCCGGTGATGTGGTTCCAGCCCATCGCGACGACGTGCCGGGACGGCAATACTGATGCGATGACGAGGATCCAACTCGAGGCGCCCGCCGGCCCCATCGATGCGCTGCTGGACGCTCCGGCGGGGCCCGGGCCGTGGCCCGGTGTGGTGGTGATCCACGACGCGATCGGCTACGGCAGGGACATGCAGGCCATCTCCGAACGTATCGCGGGCGCGGGTTACCTCGCGCTGTCGCCGAATCTGTACTCCCGGGGCGGCCGGGCGCGCTGCATCACCCGGGTGTTCCGGGAACTGCTCACCCAGCGCGGCCGCGCCCTCGACGACATCTTGGCGGCCCGCGATCACCTGCTGGGCATGCCCGAGTGCTCGGGTGCGGTCGCCATCGCCGGCTTCTGCATGGGCGGCCAGTTCGCATTGATCTTGGCGCCCAAGGGTTTCGGGGCCTCCGCCCCGTTCTACGGGGTGCCGTTGCCGCGCCACCTCGAACAGACCCTCGATGGGGCATGTCCTATCGTGGCCAGCTTCGGAGGCCGCGACCCGATGGGCCGCGGCGCCGCCGATCGGTTACGTCGGGTGGTCGAAGGCAAAGGCATCGCCCACGACATCAAGGTGTATTCCGGCGCAGGCCACAGCTTCGCCAACGAGCTGCCGGCCCAGCCGCTGATCCGCATCGCCGGTTTCGGCTACAACGAGGCCGCCGCCACCGACGCCTGGGACCGCGTGTTCGGCTTCTTCGGCCAACATCTGCACCCCACAGGGTGACCGTTTCGCCTTGACCGCTTAGGCCGGACCGCCGGCCGCCGCCAGCACCCGCGGAAACAGCACGTTGTTCTCTTTATGCACGTGCAGGTGGATGTCGGACTCCAAGTCCGCCAGACCAGCCAGCATCGCGGTGTAGCTGGCGCAGGCATCCGCCGGGACGCGGTAGCCGTTGGTGAGCTCACGCAGTTCGGCCAGCAGGTGACCGGCATTGTCATGCTCCTGCTGGTTCTCGGCCAGTTCGGTGCGCACCTCGTCGGGCAGCGGCGTACCCGATCCCCCGGCATGCAGGCTGATCTGCGGAAACAACCGCGTCTCTTCGGTGCGCAGGTGCGGCTCCATGCCGCCGCGGAGCCGATGGAAGACCTCGCTGACCCGCAGCAGCTCGCCGTGGTTGGGACCGTGCACCCGCGCCACCTTGTCCACCAGCTCCGCCAACCGCGGGAACTCCTCCCACAGGAACCGGTGGTGGGTGCTGACGATGTGGGCGATCAGCGAGGGGTCGTCGTAGTCCGCCCAGTCGGCCGGCCGCCCCGGAGATGCGCCGTTGAGTGCGGCCAGCAGTTCCTCGGCGTCGACGCCGTCGGCGGCGCACGCCGCGCCCAGGGTGCGCTGACCATGGCAGCAGAAATCGATCCCGAACCGGCTCAGGATGCGGGTCGACGACGGGTCGGCGGTGACGATGTCACCGAGAATCTGATCGGAAGTGACGGTTGCCATGGTGGCTCCTAGAGATCGGGGTTGCGATCCAACCATGCACATTTAAATGAACAAAGTCCATTATATGTGATGTAGTCGATCACTCCCGATCTGCCGGGGTCAATGCGAGCCCGACGTTGGTGCGCATGCCGCCCCGCAGCTTGCTGAAAAAGTTGAACACCGGCCCGATCAGCTTGTAACGCTTGCCGATTGCTGCATAGACGGCGCCGTTGTCGGCTTTGTCCAAGATTGTGGCGACCGCCTCGATGGCTTCGCTCTTGGGTCGTCCCCGCACATCGCACACCGCCAAGGTCACTCGCGGGGTGTTGCGGACGCGCTTGACCTTCCAGGACGACTCCTGGGTGATCACCAGCAGTCGGTCGCCGTCGGGCGCGGCCCACACCGGGGTCGGCTTGGGCCGGCCGTCTTTGGTGAACGTGGTCAGCAGCAAATAGTCAGACTTGGCGATCTGGGCGAAAGTCGGGGTCATGGCCGCGAACTTACCCGCCCAGAGCCCCGGGTCCCTTTTCCTGGCTAGGTACGGGTCCGGCTCCGCGGCGACAGCGGCGCACGCCCAACAGTTACAGCGGCGGGCGGTTGGCGATGGGATGCAAGTCGGCGAGCTTGGGCAGCTCGGACTTCGGCTGCTCCGCATCGACGAAGTCAGCGACGGCATCAAGGGTGATCAGCCCGTAGCGCACCAGCAGATCAACCGCGTTCAATCCGAAGTGAGTGGCAACTCGGATCAGATTGTCGGCGGTGATCAAGCGCCCTTCGTGTGCGGCCTTGTAGTAGGCGGACTTCCGATATCCGAAGGCCTCGTATACCTCGGTTGCCGGAAGCGGCCTACCGACCAGGTAAGGCAGCACGACCGACGGGTCCTTTTTACGATCGTCCATGGATGTACACTCTAGTCCTGTCAGGCGGGAAGAGGTCAGAAACCTATGCCAAAACTCTTCGCGTATTCCCACAACCCGGTATGTCGGGTTCCGAGACATTCTACGGAGCCCCCGGTTGCGGGCCTGCGCGGACCCCCCGTTTGTTAACGCGGCATCTGGCGCCACACAGATTGCGGCAGCGTTCTGAGCACGGCGAACAGTGGGCGCAGGGCCCACGGCACCCATACGGCGCGACGGCCCTTGCGCAGGGCCCGGGCCGCCGCCAGAGCCACCTGCTGCGGGGTGCTCGCCAGTGGAGCGGGATCCATGCCGGTGGTCATCCGGCCGACGACGAAACCCGGTCGCACCAGCAGCAGGCGCACGCCCGTGCCATGTAGTGCGTCGGCGAGCCCGCTGGCGAAGCCGTCGAGTCCGGCCTTCGCCGAGCCGTAGACGTAGTTGGCCCGCCGGACCCGTACCCCCGCCACCGAGGAGAACACCACCATGCGGCCCCGGCCGGCGGTGCGCATGGCCGCCGCCAGGTGGGTGAGCAAACTGATCTGGGCGACGTAGTCGGTGTGCACGACGGCCACCGCGTGCGCCGCATCGCACTCCGCGCGGGCCTGATCGCCCAGCACGCCGAACGCCAACACGGCGGTGCCGATCGGACCGTGCTCGGCGATCAGTTCTGCCACCAGAGGGCCGTGGGCGCTCACGTCGTCGGCATCGAACTCTTTGGTGTGTACCGCGGTCGCGCCGGCCGAGCGCACCGCGGCGACTTCGGCCTCAAGCCGCTCGGCGGAGCGCGCCGCCAGCACCACCGTCGCGCCGGGCGCCAGCTGCTGCGCCAACTCGAGGCCGATCTCACTGCGTCCGCCGAAAATCACCACCGGCCCGTCAACCGTGTCGCTCACGGCAGAGATTATCGCCTGCGCTAGCGTGGGCGGTGATGGCGAACGCAACGACTCGACTCACCAGTGACGCGTTGGCGTTTCTCACCGAACGCCACCTGGCGATGCTGACCACGTTGCGTGCCGACAGCTCGCCGCACGTGGTCGCGGTGGGGTTCACCTTCGACCCGAAAACCCACATCGCCCGGGTGATCACCACCGGCGGATCGCAGAAGGCGGTCAACGCCGAACGCGCCGGGGTCGCCGTGCTGAGCCAGGTCGACGGCGCGCGCTGGCTGTCCCTGGAAGGCAGCGCCACGGTCAACGACGCCCCCGCGGCGGTTCGTGACGCCGAGCTACGCTACGCCCAGCGCTACCGGACCCCGCGGGTCAATCCCCAGCGAGTGGTGATCGAAGTGCAGGTGGAGCGAGTGTTGGGTTCTGCCGACCTGCTCGACCGCGGCAACCGCTAGCCGGTCGCCCGGTTCACCGGGACCACCACCAGGTCGTGCGGCCGACTGTTCAGTGATTCCACGCCGTCGGCGGTGACGATCACGATGTCTTCGATGCGGGCGCCCCACTTGCCGGGAAAGTAGATGCCGGGTTCGACCGAAAACGCCATCCCCGGCCGGAGCGTCTCATCATTGCCCGCAACGATGTAGGGCTCTTCGTGCACCGAGAGGCCGATGCCGTGGCCGGTGCGGTGCACAAAGTATTCGGCCAGACCGGCCTTCGCCAGCACGTCGCGGGCCGCCGCGTCGACCTGTTGCGCCGTCATGCCCGGGCGAACGCTGGCGACCGCGGCACGCTGCGCCTCCTGCAACACCGAATAATGTTGCGCTACCTCGGGATTCGGCTCGCCCAGGCTGTAGGTCCTGGTCGAGTCGGAATGGTACCCGGGCTCGACCGGCCCCCCGATGTCGACGACCACGATGTCACCGGCCTGCAGCACCCGCTCGGAGCACTCATGGTGCGGGTCGGCGCCGTGCGGGCCCGAACCCACGATGATGAAGGCCACCTCCGAATGACCTTCGGCCACGATCGCCGCGGCAATGTCGGCGGCCACGTCGGCTTCGGTGCGGCCGGCCACCAAGAACTCCGGCACCCGCGCATGTACCCGGTCGATCGCCGCGCCGGCCTTGCGCAGGGCATCGATCTCGCTGGGGTCTTTGATCATTCGCAGATCACGAAGGACGCCCGTCGCCAAAACGGGCGTTGACCCGAGCACGTCGACCAATGGCAACAGGTGCAGCGCCGGCATCGAGTCGGTGACAGCAACAGCCGACGACGATGCTGCGCCCAGCGCCTCGCCCACCATGCGATAGGGGTCTTCGCCGTCGACCCAGTCCCGCACCTCCACCCCTAGGTCTGCCATCGCGGATTCGCGCAGCGCGGCCAGCTCCAGCCGCGGCACCACCATGGTCGGAGAACCGGAGGCCGGCAGCACCAGCGCGGTGAGCCGCTCGAAGGTCTGCGCCCGCGACCCGGTCAGGTAGCGCAGGTCGTAGCCGGGCGTGATCACCAGGCCGGCCAGGCCGGCTTTCGCGGCCGCGGCGGCCGCGGCAGCCAATCGGTGGGCGTAGACACTGCTTTCGAAGCGGGAAGTCACGCACATCAGGCTATCGGGCGCACCTAAATGACGGTCCAGCTCGCCTCTCCTCCGTCGAGCCATGCCAACCGCCGGCCAATAGGCTGGCACCCATGACTGCTCCGGTGTTGCTGCTCGACGGTGCCAGCATGTGGTTCCGTTCCTACTTCGGGGTGCCGTCCTCGATCACCGCACCCGACGGCCGGCCGGTGAACGCGGTGCGCGGCTTCTTCGACTCGGTTGCCACCCTGATCACCCGCCAGCGCCCCAGCCGGCTGGTGGTCTGTCTGGATCTGGACTGGCGACCGCAGTGGCGGGTGGACCTCATCCCGTCTTATAAGGCGCACCGGGTGGCCGAAGAGGTGCCCGATGATTCAGACATCGAAGAGGTGCCCGACGAGCTGAGCCCGCAGGTGGAGATGATCGCCGAGCTGCTCGACGCGTTCGGCATCACCACGGGTGGCGCACCCGACTTCGAGGCCGATGACGTGCTGGGCACCTTGGCGGCCGCCGAACAACGCGACCCGGTGATCGTCGTCAGCGGTGACCGCGACCTGCTGCAGGTGGTCGCCGACCAGCCGGTCGCGGTGTCGGTGCTCTATCTGGGCCAAGGACTGGCCAAGGCGACGTTGTTCGGACCGGACGAGGTGGCCGAACGCTACCGCCTGCCGCCGGAGCGGGCCGGGGCTGCCTACGCCGAAATGGCCCTGCTGCGTGGTGACCCCTCCGATGGGTTGCCCGGGGTGGCCGGCATCGGTGAGAAGACGGCGGCCGGCCTACTGACCCAGTACGGCTCGCTCGAAGCAGTGCTGGCCGCCGCCGCTGACCCGGGATCGCCTATGGCCAAGGGGGTTCGGGCCAAACTGCAGGCGGGACAGCCCTACATCGAGGCCGCCGGTCCGGTGGTACGCGTGGCCACCGACGCTCCGGTCACGCTGTCGACACCGTCGGACACCCTGCCGCGGGTGGCAGCCGACCCGGCGCGGGTCGCCGAATTGGCGGAGCGCCTGGGAGTCGGTTCCTCGATCGCCCGGCTCCAGCGAGCGCTGGACACGCTGCCGGACTAAGCCAGCCGGTTAATGCGGCCTATTTGGGCCGGCCGACCTCATAGGTGCCCGAGTTATCCTGGAAGGTGACGGTGACCTGACGCTTGGTCCCGTCGATGCTGACCTCGCAGTTGAAGGTGTCGCCCTGCTTGACCACCGGGCTCTGCCCGTTGTTGCAGCGGACGTCCTTGACGTTCTTGGCGCCGTAGCCGTTGGTCTGGTCGGCCAGGATCTGCTGCACGCCTTCCTGGGCCTTGTCGATGTCGAGCTTGGTGGTCACGAAGAAACCCGGCTTCCAGAAGCCGAGCACCAGCAGCACCAGGACGGCGACGCCCACGCACCCGGCGAGCACCGAGCTGACCATCCCGGACGGGCGCTTGGTCGCGGTGCCCGGCGCCGGGTATTGCCCCGGCTGCTGCGGGTACTGACCGTACTGGCCTGGCTGGCCTGGCTGACCGTACGGCGACGGCTGACCGTACTGGCCCGGCTGGCCGTAGGGCGACGGCTGACCGTATTGGCCCGGCTGGCCGTACGGCGACGGCTGACCGTACTGCTCGGGCTGCGGGTAGCCGGGATATTGCTGCGGCGCCGACGGGTACGCGCCCTGCTGCGGGTATTGGGGGTACTGCTGCGGCGTGTAGGCCGGGGGCTGCCATTGCTGCTCAGCTCCGGTCGCGGGACCCTGTCCGGTGCCCTGGTCCTCGGGCTGACCGGGCTGCTGAGGCTGCCACGGCTGCGTCGGGTCGTATCCCTGCGGTCCGCTCATCGTTGTTCCTCAAGTCCTCTCACGTAGCGGGTGCTGATCACCGCCGGCTCTCCACCGTAGCGCCCGGACCAGCCTACCCGGCGTCAACGGCAACGACCCCGCGCAAAACCGTGTCGATCGCCTGTTTTGCGGTGGCCCGCAACTCCGGACTGGGGGCCGCATTTCGCAGCTGATCCAGCAGGTCGAGCACTTGCCGGCACCAGCGCACGAAATCACCCGCTGACAGCGGCGTTCCCGCGCCGGCCGCATCCGACGCGGCAAGTGCCGAGGCCAGATCGCCGCTGCGGGCCCACCGGTAGACCGCGGCGACGAACCCGTCGTCGGGTTCGCGGGTCGGGTTGATGCCGTGCCGGCGCTCGTCGGCCCGCAGTGCCGCCGAGAGTTTGCGGGTCTGGTGCAGGGCGCGGCGCACCGCTTCGGTTGGCGCCTGCAGGGTTGAGAGTCCGCCAGCGCCGCTGGAGTCCTGGCCGCCGCGGGTCTCGTAGAGCACCGCGGAGACCACCGCCGCCAGTTCAGCGGGCTTGAGACCCTGCCATGCCCCGGTGCGAAGGCACTCGGCAACCAAAAGGTCGCTCTCGCTGTAGATCCGGGCCAGCATCCGGCCATCGTCGGTGACGCGGGGACCGCCATCCCCCGCGTCGACCGCGTCAGCGCGCGTCTGGTCGTCGTCGCTGCGCTCGGTGTCGGCGCCGGCGCGAATGAAGCCGCGTTCGGACAGCAGCCCGACGATGCGGTCGAAGGTGCGCGCCAGCGAATTGGTGGCCGCCTCGACCTTCCTGCGCAACTGCGCGTTGTCGGCCTCCACCCGCAGGTAGCGCTCGGCGATACGCACCTTGGCTTCACGATCCGGCGCATCGTGAACGGGATGGTCGCGCATGCGCTGGCGCAGGGCCGCAAGTTCTGGATCCACGGGTGACTCGTCTGCGTCGCCGCGGCGCTTGCGCGAGCTGGGCACATCGAGGCCGGCGGCCGCCGATCGCAGTGCCGAGGCCAGGTCGCGGCGGACACGCGGCTGGCGGTGCTCCACCCGCTTGGGCAGGCTCATCGTGCCGATCGGCGGGACGGCACCCGAATAGTCGGCCGAGGAGATGCGGCCGGCCCAGCGATGCTCGGTGAGCACCAGCGGGCGCGGCTCGTCTGACTCCCGATCGGCCTGCAGCACCACCGCCAGCCCGCCGCGGCGGCCGTTGCTGAGATTGATGATGTCGCCGCGGCGCAACGACGCCAGGGCGTCACTGGCGGCCCGACGGCGCTGCAACCGGGAAGCGCGGGCGTGAGCGCGTTCGCGTTCGGAGATCTTCGCCCGCAGCCTGGCGTAGTCGAGTACGGCTGAGTCGCGCCCGCCGAACTCGGCGGCGATCTCGTCCAGGGTGCGCTCGCCGCGATCGGCGCTGCGCACCAGGCCGACGACAGACCGGTCGGCCTGGAACTGGGCGAAGGACTGCTCCAGCAGCTGATGGGCCTGCTCGGGGCCCATGTGCTGGACCAGATTGATCGTCATGTTGTACGACGGCGCGAAGGAGCTGCGCAGTGGAAAGGTACGGGTGGACGCCAGCCCGGCCACCTGGTCGGGGTCGGCGGTGCTCTCCGCCGGGTGCCACAGCACCACCGCGTGGCCTTCGACGTCGATGCCGCGCCGGCCGGCCCGGCCGGTCAGCTGGGTGTACTCCCCCGGCGTCAGCGCGGCGTGCTGCTCACCGTTGAACTTCACCAGCCGCTCGAGCACCACCGTGCGGGCCGGCATGTTGATGCCCAGCGCCAAGGTTTCGGTGGCGAACACGGCTTTGACCAACCCCGCGGCGAACAGCTCTTCGACGGTGTGGCGAAACACCGGCAGCAGTCCGGCGTGGTGACCGGCCAGACCACGCAGCAGCCCCTCCCGCCATTCGTAGTAACCCAGCACGTCCAGGTCGTCGTCGGCCAGATCGCCGCAGCGGTGGTCGATCACCTCGGCAATACGGGCCCGCTCGGATTCGGTGGTCAGCCGCAACGGCGAGCGCAGGCACTGCTTGACCGCGGCGTCGCAGCCGGCCCGGGAGAACACGAAGGTGATCACCGGTAAAAGGCCCGCGGCGTTGAGGACCGCGATCACGTCCGGGCGCATCGGCGGCCGGTAGGTCGGCCGGTCTGGGCGGCCCGCGCCCCCGTGCCGTGTTCGACGCGAGCTTCCCCAGTCGGTGAGCCGGTCGGCTTCGCGGCGATGGGCGATGTGGCGCAGCAGCTCGGGGTCCACTCGCGGTTGGCCACCCGCGGCGCGGGCGTCGGAATGGGACTCGAACAGATCGAAAAGCCGCTTGCCGACCATCATGTGCTGCCACAACGGCACCGGGCGATGTTCGTCGACCACCACGGAGGTGTCGCCGCGCACAGTCTGGATCCAGCCGCCGAATTCCTCGGCGTTGCTGACCGTCGCCGAGAGGCTGACCAGCCGTACCTCCTCGGGCAGGTGCAGGATGACCTCTTCCCACACCGCGCCGCGCATCCGGTCCGCCAGGAAGTGCACCTCGTCCATGACAACGTGGGAAAGGCCTTGCAGCGCCGGTGAATTCGCGTAAAGCATATTTCGCAGCACCTCGGTGGTCATCACCACCACCGGCGCATTCGAGTTGATCGACAAATCGCCGGTCAGCAGTCCCACGCGGTCTTTGCCGTACCGGGCCACCAGATCGGTGTGCTTCTGGTTGCTCAGCGCCTTGATCGGCGTGGTGTAGAAGCATTTTCCGCCGCCGGCCAGCGCCAGGTGGACCGCGAACTCGCCGACGACGGTCTTGCCGGCTCCCGTGGGTGCGCACACCAGCACTCCCCGACCGTCCTGCAGGGCCTCGCAGGCCCGACGCTGAAAACCATCCAGCCCGAAGGGCAGTTCCGCGGTGAACCGATCCAGCTCGGTCTGTCCGGGCGTTTCCGGTGGACTAGTCATGTGGCGTGGTGACCGGTGTGGGCGCGTCGATGGGCGAGGCTTGCTCGTCGTCAAGGGCGGTGGCTGCTTCCCGCTTGGCCTTGCGCCTGTCGTGGAGCCGGGCGATCTGGATGGCGAACTCCTGTAACAGAGTCAGCGTGCAACCGAGCACGATCATCGAGAACGGGTCCGAACCCGGGGTGAAGAACGCGGCGAACACGAACATCGCGAAGATCAGCCCGCGCCGCCACTCTTTGAGCCGGGCGTAGCTGAGGACGCCGACCATGTTGAGCATCACGATCAGCAGCGGGAACTCGAAGCTGATCCCGAACACCACCAGCAGGTTCAGTAGGAACCCGAAATAGCGGTCGCCGGACAGCGCGGTCACCTGCACGTCGCTGCCGACGGTCAGCAGAAAGCCGAGCGCCTTGGCCAGCACCAGGTAGGCCAGGATGGCGCCGGTGACGAACAGCACGGCCGCCGAGACGACGAACACCACCGCGAAGCGCCGCTCTTTGCGGTAAAGCCCCGGGGTGATGAACGCCCACAACTGGTAGAACCAGACCGGGCAGGCCAGCACGATACCGGCAGCCAAGCCCACCTTGAGACGCAGCATGAACTGGTCGAACGGCGCCGTGGCCAGCAGCCGGCACTGTCCGTCGGGCGCGATCGCCGCACGCGCGGACTCCGGCAGCTCGCAGTAGGGATGACGCAGCCACTCGCCGAGGCTTTCCAGCCCGAAGAGCGGTTGGGTGTACCAGACAAAGCCGATGATCGTGGTGAGCACGATCGCGGCCATCGAGATCAGCAGCCGGGTACGTAGCTCCCGCAGGTGGTCGACGAGCGACATCGTCCCGTCGGGATTGGTGCGGCTACGCCGCTGACGGGGGTCGAGCCGCCGCAGAACTCCGAGCGTGCGCACAGTCGATTGGGGCGCGGTCGCCGCGACGGCGGAACCGGGTTACGCCGACTGGCCACCGGCCGCCGGCGGATCGATCCGCTCGGACTGGACGGTGGTCGAGGTGGCAGTCGAATCGGGCTTGCTCTCGTTCTGCAGCTCGCGGACCTCGGACTTGAAGATGCGCAGCGACTTACCCAACGAGCGTGCCGCATCGGGCAGTCGCTTGGCGCCGAAGAGAATGATCACGGCGACGGCGAGGATCGCCAGGTGCGACGGTCCTAAAGCGTTCACTTTGGTTACCTCCAGACGTCGCCACGATGCTACCGCAGCTCATTGGCCCGGCGGTTCAGCGAGGCTCGACGAAGGAGAGGCGAAGCTGGGACCGCCGCATCAACCCGGCGGTTCAGCGAGGCTCGACGAAGGA
>NZ_JRMM01000034.1:0-32673 GCF_000972905.1 Mycobacterium sp. UM_Kg27 | reverse complement strand
CACCGCCGCGCTCGCCGCAGCAGTACATGGCGCATCGGTGGCCCTCTACGAGAAGTCGGACACGGTGGGCGGCACCACCGCGGTCTCGGGTGGCATCGCCTGGATTCCGGCACACAATCGGGCCCCCGGGCTCAGCGTCGAGGCCGCGATGGATTACCTGCGCGCCCAGTCCTTCGGCGCGATGGACGACGCGCTGGTCTCGACGTTCGTACAGACCGGCCAGGAGATGGTCGACTTCGTCGAAGCCCACAGCGATGTCCGCTTCGAGGTCGCCACCGGCTTCCCGGACTACAAGCCGGAGCTGCCCGGCGGGCGCCCGTCGGGCGGCCGCTCGCTGAGCCCGCTGCCCTATGACGTCTCCCGAGTGGGCTCTTGGCAGGACCGGATCACCGCGTTCCCCGCCGACTACAGCAATGTCGGGTTCGACGCCGAGACCCGCGCCCGGCTGCACGCCGACATCGAAACAACAGACGCCGGCGATATCTGCGTGGCCGGTACCGCGCTGATCGCCGGGTTGCTGCGCGGTGTGCTCGACGCCGGGGTCGCGCCGCAGACCGGGTGCCGCGGCGTCGAGCTCCTCGCCGACGCCGAGGGCATCGCGGGTGTGCGGGTCGATGGCGACGGCTCGTCGCGGCGGGTGCGCGCCCGACGGGGCGTGATCCTGGCCAACGGCGGTTTCGAATGGGACGTCTCCCTGGTGGAGGCCTTTCTGCGCGGGCCGATGCGCGGTGCGGTGTCACCGCCGAACAACACCGGTGACGCGCTGCGCATGGCGATGGCGCAGGGCGCAGACCTGGCCAACATGGGCGAGGCGTGGTGGGTCCCGATCGTCCGGATCCCCGGTGACACCATCGACGGGGAGCAGCGCAGCCGCAGCGTACGGCTCGAGCGGACTCGCCCGCGCAGCATCATCGTCAACCGGGCAGGGCGGCGGTTCGTGAACGAGGCCTGCGATTACAACTCGATGGCTGGCGCGTTCCACTACCTGGAACCGCGCGCCGGATACGTCAATGATCCGGCGTGGATCGTGTTCGACGCCGGACACCTGCGCCGGTACGGCTTTCTCGGCGTCGCACCCGACGACACCGCACCGGAGTGGTTCTCCGAATCACCCGACCTGGCCGGCCTGGCCGCCAAGACCGGAATCGACGCCGAGGGCCTGGCGCGCACGGTGGCCGCCTGGAACCGCGACGTCACGGCGGGGTCGGATCCCGAATTCGGGCGCGGATCCAGCGCCTACGACGGCTATTGGGGCGACGACCAAGCGAGCACGGTTGCCGGGCGCACCCTGGGACCTATCGACACCGCACCCTTCTACGCCGTACCGCTGTCCGTCGGCGCGATGGGCACCAAGGGCGGACCCCGCACCGACTCCGATGGCCGGGTCCTGCACGTCACCGGCCGGCCCATCCCCGGGCTGTTCGCCGCGGGCAACGCGATGGCGGGCGTGACGGGCCGGGCCTACGGTGGCGCGGGCGGCACCATCGGACCGGCCATGGTGTTCGGCTTCCGCGCGGGGCGCGCAGCTGCCACCACCGACGCGGAGGCGTAGCCGGCCGATTGGTCTCGCGGTCGGCACAGCGGAAATGTTATTCTTCGCTACCAAGAATTTGAGTCTTTGCCCACGCGGCCGCTCCGGCCGGTGCAGCAGTGGAGGACCCCGTGACAGGCAGGCAGGTCAGCGCATCGTCCCTGGTCGTGGGGACAGCGTGCGCCGCAGCGCTGGCCGCCGCCATCCCGGCGGGCGCCGACGATCCGACGCCGCACCGGGTCCGCTACTCGGTCAGTGCGACTCAGACCGCGCAAGCGTACGTCTACTACCGCGAGGTTCAGCCGCCCAATTTCGGCGAGTACAGCCACAACCCGTACCAGTACAGTCCCCGTGCAGACGTCACGATCGGCCCCAACCAGCCCTGGATCTTCGAGACCAACCTGGCCGATCCGCAAGATTGGGCCATGGTGGTGGTGTCGCTGCCCGGAATGCATCCGGAGCTGCCCACGCCCGGGTTCGTCTGCGAACTGCGCGTTGACGACGTCGTGGTCGCCACCGACGCCGGTACCAAGGGGGCGCTCTGCTCGCTCCGCACTTGGTGAGGGACCCTGGTGCTGGGTGGACAACGGACAGGAGAGGCGTATGCCGTCGCGTGATCCGGCGAAGCCGGGGGGGCCCAGAAAACATGCCGGGAAGCACGCCGCCAAGCGCGCTTCGAAAGACGCCCTGACGCTGGCGGAGGCCGAGGCGAAGGCCGCCGAGGCGGCGGCGGAGCTGGCCCGCGCCCGAGCGGAGCTGCTCAAGGCCCAGCAGGAGCCCGAGCCGGAATCCACTGCGGCGGTCGAGCTGGAAACCGCTCAGGTGATCGAGACTTCCGAAGCGGCCGAGCCGGCCCCGGGAGTTGGCGAAGGGGTTGAGGAGGGTTCCGCCGAACAGCCGGCTGAGAAGTCCAGCACGATCACCGGAATCCGCAAAGTGCTGCCCTGGGCAGCGGCGACGCTGGCCGTGCTCACCATCGGTGGACTTATCGCGGCGGACGTGGTGATGCTGGCCCACCACAACAGTGTGGCGCTGCGCCAGCGCCAATCCGCCGAATACGCCGCGGCCGCTCGTCAGGGCGTGGTGACGCTGATGTCGTTGAATTACGAAACCGTCGATGACAACGTCAAGGCGATCCTCGACAACTCGACCGGCGAGTTCAAGAAGGACTTCGAAGCCCACGCCGGCGACTTCGCCCAGGTGGCCCGCAAGTCGAAAACCGTCACCACGGTCGACACGGCGGTCGCGGGGGTGGAATCGATGTCGGACAACGACGCGGTGGTGCTGGTCGCGGCCAACACCAAGGTCACCAATATCGCTGGAGCCAAAGAGGAACCCCGCGCTTGGCGCCTCACCGTACACCTGGCCCACGAAGGCGATCGGATCAAGATGTCGAAGGTGGACTTCGCGGCATGAGCGAACCCGACGAGACCGACGTGACACCCGAGGCGACCGAGTCCGAGTCCGACGACGAGGCCGTGCCCACCGAGGCCGACGGCGCCCTCAAAGATGACGCCCTGGAACCTGACCAGCAGCTGGGGGAAGAGCCACCGGCCGAGCAGCCGCAAGCCGGCCCGACCGTCTCCACGGCGCGCTGGGTCGCCGCCGCCCTGGCCGGGCTGCTGGTGGCGTCGGCGGGGCTGACTGCCTGGCTGTACTTCGGAGTGCTTCGGGCCGATCAGCAACTCGGACCCGCGGCCGAGCAGGCCGTGATGGCTGCCGCCGCCGACGGCGCGGTCGCCGTGTTGACGTATGCACCCAAGACGATGGAGCAGGACTTCGCCACCGCCGAGAGCCACCTCACCGGCGACTTCCTCGCGCGC
This sequence comes from Mycobacterium sp. UM_Kg27, assembly GCF_000972905.1. Classification (NCBI taxonomy): domain Bacteria; kingdom Bacillati; phylum Actinomycetota; class Actinomycetes; order Mycobacteriales; family Mycobacteriaceae; genus Mycobacterium; species Mycobacterium sp. UM_Kg27. The sequence goes on along the minus strand of NZ_JRMM01000034.1, from coordinate 29,319 downwards.
TACACCGATTTCACCCAGAAGGTCGTTACCCCGGCGGTCAAGGAGAAGGAAGTACAGACAGTGGCCGCGGTGGTGCGCAAGGGGCTGGTATCCCTGCACCCCAGGTCCGCGGAGGTGCTGATCTACCTCAACCAGACCACGATCAGCAAGACGAATCCGGACGGCTCGTTCTCGATGAGCAGCGTCAAGGTCGGCTTGGAGAAGCACGACGGCCGGTGGCTGATCTCCTCGTTCGACCCGGTCTGACCATTCTCTGCAGACAGCCGCGAGCTACATGCGCACCAGGGCGAACGTCCAGGTGTTGACGCCGCCCGGACCATTCATACAGCCCACGTCGAAATGTGATTCGACGACGCCGGCCAGCGTGTTCGCGTCCCAGGTGTAGGTGTCGCGCGTCGGCATTGAAGGTCCGAACGGGCAAGTCAGACCGTTCGGGTAATCAGAGGTGAACGAGTACTGACCGTTCACCAGTCTGGCGGTCCCGCCGTAGTATCCGCGGCCGAAGAAATGCGGCCGGTCGATCGCACTCACCGTTACACAGCCCGCCGGCAGGTCGTCGAACTTGCCCATCGTCTCGCAGGGGTAGGCCGCCCAGACCCACGTGGCGTCGGTCCACCGATTGGTCAGGACTTCGTAGTTGCCGTAGCGCATATCGGCTGCGGCGGCCGGCGCCACGGCTATGGCGATGGTCAACGCACCGAGCGCTGCCCCGGCAGTGGTTCGGATCATGGGTGAACTCCTCGGCATACCAGAAGCGTTGTTCCGCTACAGATCACCACGACGCCACAACGACTCACCGTCGGCGACACAGGTCAAGAAGAGCCCATCGGGTGCCTGCGCCACCTCACCCGAATACTCGTCGCACTTGCTGTTCTCCTCTTTGATGCCGTGCATCTCCGGGGAACGGAACCAGCGGGGCTCGTAGCGGCGCGGGGACGCGCAGTACACCAGTCGACCAGGCAGGGTCGAGGGCCCGGCGACCGCGGATCCGAAAACGAAGTAGGTGGTATTTGAGCACGGCGCACCCAGCACGACGTTCGGCATGATTCCGGGTGTACATGCCGGGACATCGCACATCGGCACGTACGGATCTGCGACCGCCGGCGCCGCGGGCGTCACCTCGGCGACCGTCCCGGCGGCAAGTACCGCCGCGACAAGCACTTTCATCACGCGAGTGGTCTGCATGGTCTCCCCCAGCACCTAGAGTCGCTCGACGGTCAACGGCATGAGGATCACCGTGGGCTGGTTACGGCCACACGCGCCCGAGACTCCGATCGTCCGGTCGTAACCGACGAGCCGGTCGATATTGCGTTTCTCGTATTGACCGTTGGTATCACTGCCTTGGAACTGGTAGCGCTGGCGACCCGACGAGGTGGTGCCGTCCGGGCAGGTCTGCCAGTTCTCGTGGAAGCGGTCGACGATCCAGCGCGAGGTACGGAACTCCAGCGGTGCGGTCCAGCCCTGGTCGCTGCTCACCTGGCCGGTGCAGACGTGCGCGTTCTCGCAGCTGGAGCTGAACGTCCACACCGACGTAACGGTGACCTCGGTCATAAAGACCTCGTTGGTCTTGGCCCAGTCCCCGTTCGAGGTGACCCGGTAGGGGCCGTTGAGCTCAAAGCCCAGGCCCGCGTGCGCCGGCGGCGCCGGGGTCGCCCCGACCACAAGTCCGAACGCCGCTGTGGCGACGATCAATTCACGTACGCGCATTCGTCCTCCCTCGGCGCTCAGAATGGCATCAGGTCGGTCCACGACTTGGGCCCCGCACCCGGCACCAAATTCGTCTGCTGCTCGTAGCGCCCGTCGGGGGTCATGTACTTGCCGGTGTTCGGGTCGTAGGGCACCACCGCGACCGACGGCGTCTGCTCACCGATCCCGGAGTTCCCTGCCAGCGGCGGCGGCGCGGGCACCACCGGCCGAGGCGAATCAGGCGGCGTCCCCGACGGAGTGGCCCACGGCGGCAGCGGAGTGCCTCCGACGGGAGCGAAGAGCCGGTCGCTGAAGTCGACCCGGTCATCGACCGGGACGCCCTGCTTGAGCAGGTTCGGGTCGAACGGCCCGGGGCCGGTGAGGTGCTGGCGCATCGCGATCGGGACGAAGCCCTTCGGGTCGTCGCAGAGTTCGACAGTGGGCGCACGCTTGCCCGGATGCTCGATACACGGGAAGTTGCGGGCACCGCGGACCGACACCGGTGAGTCCTGCGGCAGTTTGCAGTACAGACCGTCGGGAGTGTCGATTGTGGTGGTATCGGCCGGGGAACGCCACGACGACGGCGGCAAGAACCCCACCGTACAGGGGTTGGGGTCACCGAACGTGAGAGTGAAGTCGCCCTGGGGCAGACCAGTCGGGTTGTTCTTGGGCAGACCGAACGACTGCTGGGCCGCAATGTATCCGGGCAACAGCACCATCAACTGCTCCAGCGACGGGTTGTAAACCATCAGCACCTGGCCGAGGGTGTTCAGGTTCGCCAGCAGAATCGGCAGCGTGGGTTTGAGATCCTGCATCAGGCCGGAGACTTCGTCGGCGAATCCGGGTCCGCGTTGCAGGATGGCCCGTAACTGGGGATCGTTGGCGGCGACCTGTTCGGAGATCCCGGCAACGCTGCGCGCCCAGGTCCGGATCGCATCGGTGCTTCGTTCCTGGGAGTCCAGCAGTGGCGCACCGTCATCGATCAGTTTGCGCACCTTATCCGAGACCCGGTTGGCGTCACCGCTGATGGTGGTGGCCGAGTCCAGCAGTGACTGAAAGTCGTAGCCGGCGCCGTCGAAGGCCTGGAACGTCTCGTCGAGCAGGCCGCTGAGCTTGTCCTTGGGGATGCTGTCGACCAGTGCACTGACCTGATCGAGCATCGGGCCGACCTGTTGCGGGACTTGCGTGTCAGCGGCTGCGATCACCGAGCCGGTGTGCAGGTACGGGCCGTTGTCGCTGCGCGGTTGCAGATCGACGTACTGCTCGCCGATCGCCGACACGCTGCGCACCGCGGCCACCAGATCGGCCGGGATCTTCGGGGACCGATTCAGCGACAGCGTGGCCCGCACGCCATTGGACGTCAACGAGACATCGGTGACCGTGCCGACCTGCACCCCGTTGTAGGTGACATTGGAGAACCGGTAGAGCCCCCCGGTCTCGGGCAGGTCCAGCTTGACCACCACCCGGCCGATCCCGAGCATGGTCGGCACCTGCATGTAGCCGAACAACATGGCTCCCACACCGATCACCGATGCCACCAGGAACAGGATCAGCTGGATCCGAACAAAGCGTGTCAGCATCTAGCCACCGCCTCCCGAGGCAACCGCTCCCGGCGGCACGGCCTGGCCCGATGACTGCAGGATCGGCTCTTGCAGCGGATCGTAGGAATAGTTCAGATACCACGGGTCACCGGGCGCCGGAACCAGTTTCGCGTCCTCGTCACCCCACTGCGTGCCGGCGAACAGCGCCCGCTTGAGTCGGGGCTTGGTGAGGTCGAAAACGGCGAACAGGTTCAAGAAGTCGCCCCGCACGGCACGCTCGATCGCGTTGGGGCCGTAGGGGAAGGCCGAGGCGTAGGCCACTGCCGAGTTGAGCTCCGGGCCGATGTTGGCCAGCGAACGCAAGGCCGGCTCGATGTGGATGAGATCGGAGACCAGTTGGTGCCCGGAGTCGTTGACCAGACCCGACGACAGGTCACCGAACTGCCCCAGCTTGGTCAACGCGGTGACGAATTTTGGTCGCTCCCTTATCAAGACGTCGATGGCCGGCGGGATCTTGTTCAGCGCACGGTTGATGGTGTCGCGCTGCCCGGCGAAAGTCGTGGCCGCCCGATTCATCTCGCCGATGGCGTCGACGATGTTGTCCCGCTGCCGGTCCAACGCGCCGGTGAAGTGGTCCAGCCGCACGATCAGATCGCGGATGTCGGCCTCACGGCCGGCCATGGACGCACTGAAGTTATGGATGATGTCACCGATCTGACCAAGTCCGCCGCCGTTGACCAGCACAGCCAGCGACGACAGCGTCTGCTCGGTCGACGGATAGGTCGACGAGTCGCTTAGCGGGATGGTGGCCCCGGACATCAGCCTGCCCGTCGGCGCCTGTCCGATCGGCGGATTGAGCGCCAGGTGCATCGAACCGAGCAGGCTGGTCTGCCCGACGGTCGCGACCGCATTCGCCGGGACTTCGACGCCGGGGTTGACCGCGATGTCGACATTGGCGTGCCAGTCGCTGACGGTCATCTTGCCGACGCTGCCGATCACCACGTCGGAAAGCATCACCGGCGAATTAGATTCCAGTGTCCCGACATTGGCCAGCTGGACCGTGAAATGCTGCGCCCCGGCTCCGCGGCCCTCAACACCCGGCAGCGCCAGCGAGTTCAAACCGCCGAAGGCACAGCCGGTCGTGGTACCGGCGACCGCGAGGGCAAGCGCCGCACTGCGCCGCAGGGAACGGAGACCGATCATGGCGAGGGTGTCCCTTCCGCCGGTAACGGACCTGGCAGGCCGGGCGGCGGCCCCGGCGGCGGGCCGCCCGGCAGCAACATCCCGTCGAAGGTGGTCGGGCTGGGCAGCGGCACTCCGGGGATCAGCGGCGGTGTCGCTGCGGCGGGCAATCCGTCCGGCGCGTAGGAACCGCGGGGCTGCAACGGATCGGTCCAGCCCGGCGGCGGGGGAACATCGCCGTGCAACCCGGTGTAGGCCGAGATCGACGGCTCCTGTTCCGGCAGGTTCCCGGGGTGCTCTGCGTGCGGCATCAACGCCGGATCGGTGTAGATCAACTTCTCCGGGCTGGCCGCCTTGGTCAGGTACGGCGACATCGGAAACGGGAGGCCGTTGAAGTTCAGCAGCCGCATAGCCGGCCCAAGGTACTGCTCGCACAGCTTTCCGGTCTCCGTCGACGTCACGTTGCCGATCGCGCCGGTCATCGTGCAGATCGCCTGGACCGGGTTACTGAAGTTGGCGAACGCGAACGAACCCACCGGGGTCCCGCTGGTCACGTTGTACATGTTGAGCGTGTTGGCGATCGCGTTCGGGGTGATGTGCAGAATGTTGCGGATCGCATTCTTCGAATCGACCAGCGTCTGACTGACCTTGGCCACGCCCTGCAAGGCCTCGGCGGTTTCGGCGCGGCTGCCCGCCACGAAATCCCGCACCGTGTCGATCGCGCCGGCGAAGTCGGTGAGAGCTGCATCCAGGTTGGATCGGCTGTCGTTGACTACGCTCGTCAAGGTGGCGAGCCGGGATTCGAACACCACGATCTGCTGATCGCTGTCGCGTAGCGCGGTCACGAAGGTCTGCAGACCCGAAATGATGTCGACGATGTTGCCGCTGCCCTCGGCGAAGATCCGGGCCACGCCGGACAGTTGCGCCAACGTCTCGCGCAGTTTGGCGCCGTTACCGTCCATCGCATTGGCCGCGCTGTCGATGAAGCGCGACGCCGACGTTCCCGAAACTCCGCTACGCGGCCCCAATTCGGCGGCAAGCCGGTTCAACTGGGTCTTGACCTCATCCCACTCGACCGGGACAGCGGTGTGCTCGCGCGGGATCACCGCGCCGTCGGCAAGGGTCGGCCCGTCGCCGCGATGGTAGGCGGGGGTCAGTTGGACGAACCGCGCCGCCACCAGGTTGGGGGCGACGATGACAGCTTTGGCGTCGGCCGGGATCGGCACCTTGCGGTCGACCCGCAACGTCAGTTTGGCCTGTGTGCCCTGCGGTTCGATACGGTCGATGGTGCCGACCTTCACCCCGGCGACCCGGACCTCGTCACCGGGATAGATGGCGGTCGCGGTGGAGAAGTACGCCGTGATCCCGGTCGGTTTCAGTACGGTCTGACGGACGAGCATGCCCGCACCCGCCAGCAGCAGCACTGCCGCCAGGGCGGCTGCCGCAATCTGCAGTGGTTTACGAGTCCTCATCGGGGCGGCAGGTCTCCTGGTTGCGGGATCCCATTGACCGGGAACGGAAGTTCGGCACGCGGCCCGGCATTGTCCGGCGGCTGCCCGGCGTCGACGCCACGCCGGAATCCGAAGGCGTAGTCGAAGAACGGCTGAAGCAGCTGCGGCAGGAACAGGTTCGGAACGTAGGCGCTGTAGTAAGCCCCGTTGGACACTGTCTCGCCTTGGGTGAGTTCGTATTTCGCCAGACCGGGCAGCGCCTTGGCGAGGTTGTCCCGGTTCTTCACCAAGATCTTGTTCAGTTCGATGATCTTCTCGAGCGTCGGTTTGAGCTGTTCGTTGTTCTGGGCGACCAGTTCGGACAGCTGCCGGGACACCGCCGACGTGCTGACCAGCAGATTGACGATGGCCTGCCGTCGGGTGTTGAGCACGTCGACAAGGCTGTCGGCGTCCAGGATCAGCGAATTGATCTGCTGGCTGCGTTCGGAGAGCACACCGGTGAGATCTGCGGCCGACTTCAGCAGGTCGGCGAGGCCCTCATTGCGGCTGTTCACCGCCCGGGACAGCCTGCTCAGACCGTCGAACGTCGGCCCCAACTGCGGAGCGATCTGGTTGATGGTGTCCGAGAGGGTGTCCAGCGACCGGTTCAGCGACTCGGTGTCGGTGCCTGCGGTGTTCGTGGTCAGTTCACCGACCACGTCGACCAGCGAGTACGGCGAGGACGTGCGGGTGAGCGGGATGACCTCGAGCGGGCGCATCTTGCCGCTGCCGGCCGGCTCCACCGTCAGCACCCGCTCACCGAGCAGCGACCCGGTGCGGATGTGTGCGGTGGTCTGCCCGCCCAGCCCGTACTTGCCCGCCAGGGTGAAGGTCACTAGGGCATCGCCGTTGTCTAACGCGACATCGGTGACCGAGCCCACCTTGATCCCCGACAACGTGACATCGGCGCCAGTGCTGAGGCCACCGGCTTCGGCGAACCGGGCCTGGTAGCGCACGCAGGTGGCCCACTGGATCAGTTGTTCGGGCTGCAGCCCGATCGCAACGATGAACGCGACGACCACGATGCCGATCAGGCCCATTCGCGTCAGGTGGCTGCCATGGTATTTCAGCATCGGCCGATCCCCCGTCGTGGCGGGGCGGAGCCGGACGGCATGGCACTCAGTCGGTGTCGCTGCATCGGCCCTCCTCGGCCTTGATCCAGGGGAACACCGCTGTGCGGCCTTGGGTGTCGCTGACCCGGATCTGGACAGCGCAGAGGTAGTACTGGATAAACCCGCCGTAGGCGCCGAGTCGGATGGCCTTGCGGTAGTTCTCCGGAGCCTTCTGCAATGACATGTCCAGGCCGGCCAGGTCAGCGTTGATCGCAGTGGTCAACCGATCTACCTGAGTGATGGTGTTGGTCAAAGGATCCCGGGCGTTGCCGAGCAGATCGGCCAGCGACGCGGTGCCGCGGTCCAGGGCGGTCACCGCGGTCCCGATCGGGTCGCGATCGGCCGCCAGGCCGGCGACCAGCTTGCTCAGCCGGTCGATCGCCCCGGAGAACCGTTTGTCGCCGTTGGACAGGGTGGCCAGCGTCGTACGCAGTTGGTCGATCAGCGATTCGATCACCTGGTTGTTGTCGGCCAAGGAGTTTGAGAACGACGACGTCCGCGACATCAATGAGTCGATGGTGCCGCCCTGGCCCTGCATGATCTGAATCAACGAGGCCGTGAGCGAATTGACGTCCTGCGGATTGAGTCCGCGGATCACCGGCTTGAGGCCGTTGAGCAGCAGATCCAGATCCAGCGCCGGCGCGGTGCGCTCGAGCGGGATCTGCGCTCCCTTTCCCAACAGCTGAGTCGAACCCGGCCCATCGACCAGTTCCAGGTAGCGGTCACCGACCAGGTTCAGGTAGCGCACCGAGGCCTGGGTGCCGGTGGTGAGCGGGATGTTGCGGTCGGCCTGGAACTTCACCAGAACCGTTCCGTCTGGACGTAGCGACACGCCACCGACCGTGCCGACCCGCACGCCGGCGACCCGCACGCTGTCGCCGGCCTTGAGCCGCGAAGCGTCGGCGAACACCGCCTGATAGCCCACCGTTGGGCCGGTCCGCACTTCGGCGAAGATCGCGAACAGAAATACCGTCGCCAGTACCATCACCACGGCGTAGACGCCGAACTTGACCAGAGTCGCCAGCCCGCTTCTCATCCCGGCATCCCCACTTGGGCGCTGTTGCGCGGCGGCCCACCGATCGGGCCGAACAGCGCCTGCTTGAGGCCATCGGAGTTGAGCAGGATGCCCTGGTTGCCGTATTCGTACGGGTTGGCGCCGGTGTCGGCGATCAACGCGGGCACCCGGTACTCCGGCGGTACGTCGGGCAGGCCCAATTCGGTGCAGTAGGACCGGTCGGAGCGGGCCGCCACCTTCGGTAGATGGTCGGGGTAGCGGTAGCGTTCCTTGGCCAGGGTGAAGCTGGCGGTGATGATGATGCCGGGGACATCGAACGGCGGGGATTTGGCGAACGGCACCAGACCGCCGATCGAGCAGCCGAGTTCCTCGTGATACTTGTCCAGCAGCGCGGCGGTCGGCTCCAGTACCTGTGTCAAGTCGGTCAGGGCCTGTCGATTCTCACCCAGTACCTCGTTGCCGGTGTCGGCCAGACCGATTGCGCTGAGCAGGAAGGTGTCCAGGCTGTTCTGCTCGGCCACGATGCTGTCACTCATGGTGTTGGTGGCGTTGAGCGCGGCGGTCAGGTCCGGGGCCGCATCCGCGTAGGACCGGAACACCGGTGCCATGGTGGCGGTCTCGTGTTCCAGGGCCCCCAGGCTGGGTTCGATCTCTGCCAGCAGCTTGTCGAAGTCGGTGAGCGCCTGACCCAGCTTCTGCCCGCGTCCGTTGAACGCGGTCGAGACCGCACTCAGGGTCTCGTTGAGTTTCTTCGGATCGATCTTGTCCAAGACCCGTACCAGCTGTTGGAACACCGTGTTGATCTCGACGGTGACGTGTTCGCCCGCCAGGACCTGTCCGGCGTGCATGCGGGCGGTGACCGGTTCCGGCGGCGGCACCAGATCGACGAACTTAGCCCCGAACACCGTCGAGGAGGCGATCCGGGCGCTGACGTTGGCCGGGATCAGTGACAGCTGTCCCGGTTCCATCTTCAGATGTAGGACAGCAGTGCCGTCCGGCTTGGCCTCGATGTCGCCGACCTTGCCGACCTGTACGCCGCGGATCTTTACCTTGGCGTCGGGGTACATCACCAGGCCGGCGCGCTGCGACAGCACCGTGACAGGCACCGTGCGGGTGAAGCTGCCCCGGAACAAGCCGATGGGCAGCCCGATCACGGCCGCGATCGTCAGCACCGTCACCAGCCCGATCAGCGGACGCAGGTATGCCGGCTGCTGACGCCTTACGCCTGCGGGCCGATGCCGGCCCGCGGCGGCCGAGCCTCGGTCCGGATCGTTAAGGTGGCCACCCAGCGGCGGATCTGCGGTCGCTCCCAGGACCATTACCGCTCCGTCACCGCGGCGTTGAGGCGGACGTCATCGCGAGCTGGGATCAGCGCTCCGACACCACTGAGCACCATCGCTGCCGCCCCTTCCACGATGGTTACCGCCGACACCGCAGGCCCGAAGAGTTCTACGCACTGTGCCACACCACTGGCCCCCGGCGGGTGGCCTTTAGCGATGTACGGCATCGAAACTCCTTGCTGCTACCGGGGTGCCTAGGTGACCGCGCCGACGGTCTTGAGTTCGATGATGCGGTCCCAGTCCAGGCCGAGCTCGGCCAGGATTTCGTCGGTCTGTTCGGCGAATCCGGGTGCCGGCCCGGTCGCCGGGGCGGTCACGTCGAACTGCACCGGGTTGGCGACCAATTCGAGTTCGCCGGCCTGCACGATGTAATCGTTGGCGCGGATCTGCGCGTCCGCAGCGGCCTGCAAGGTGTCCTGGACCGGCGCCCACGGGCCGGCCAGGGTGGCGAAGCGCTCACTCCACTCGGCTAGCGTCCGCTTGGCCATCGCCGCGCACAGGATCTCCACCGCGGCCGGGGTGTGCTCGGCGAAGGACTGCGCGGTGGCGAACCGTGGATCGTCGATGTAGTCATGCAGTTCCATGTGTTGGCACACGTCGGCCCAGAACTTGGTGGGCTGCATCATGACAAACGAGATGTAGCGCTCGTCGGCGGTCGCGTACACCCCCACCAGCGGGTTGATCGGCGAGCCATGCACACCGGGCGGCTGTTGAATCAGGCGCTCGCCCAGATGACTGGTCAAGGCGACGGTGTGGCCCATGGCCCACAGGCCGCTGCCCAGCAGCGATACGTCCACTACCGACGGCTCGCCGGTGCGCTCGCGCTTGAACAGCGCCGCCGCGATACCGCCGGCCAGGTTGGTGCCGGAGATGGTGTCCCCGTAGGCCGGCCCGGGCGGTGCGATCATGCCGTCGATACCGGGCGGGGTGATGGTGGCGGCGGTACCGGCGCGACACCAGAAGGCGGTCATGTCGTAGCCGCCTTTTTCCGATTCGGTGCCGCGGGGGCCCAGCGCGCTGCCGCGCGCGTAGATGATCTTCGGGTTGACCGCACGAATGTCCTCGACGTCCATAGCGAACTTCTTGCGGTGACCGGGAAGGAAACTGGTCAGGAAAACGTCTGCGCCTTTTGCCAATTCGAGCAACACCTCGCGCCCCTCGGGCGTCGACACGTCCAGGCCGATGCTGCGCTTTCCGCGGTTGGCGTGCTCGATGTTGGGGTTGGGGTCGCCCTCGACCCGCAACATGCCGGTCTGACGCAGCCCGCGCTGCGGGTCGCCGGTGACCGCATGCTCGACCTTGATGACCTCAGCACCCCATTCGGCCAGTACCGCACCGGCCGACGGGACAAATCCGTACATCGCGACCTCGAGCACCCGGATGCCCTCCAGCGGCCTCATTCGGCGGCTCCGACGGGCGTGGCGAGGGTCTTGCTCTCCAGGAATTCCTCCAGCCCCGCGACACCCATCTCCCGGCCGATGCCGGACTGCTTGTATCCCCCGAACGGCGCGTCCGGGCTGAAGTAGTTGCCACCGTTGATCGAGAAGGTTCCGGTCCGGATCCGGCGGGCCAGCGCCAGCGCCCGGTCCTGGCTGCCGAAAACGGCACCGGACAGTCCGTAGATCGAGTTGTTGGCGATGCGGACCGCATCATCGTCGTCGTCATAGCCGATCACCGTCAGGACGGGTCCGAAGACCTCCTCCTGGGCGATCTCGCTGTCCGGGTCGACGTTGGTCAACAGCGTTGGGGTGTAGAAGAAGCCGGGGTCGACCTTTTCCCCGCCGGTCACCAGCGTGGCACCGGCGGCCACCGCGCGTTGCACCATGGCGTCGACCTTGTCGCGCTGCTTAGCGCTGATCAGCGGCCCCATGTAGGTCTTGGGGTCGGTCGGGTCGCCGTAGCGCACGTGCGAGAAGTTTGTCTTGATCATCTCGACGATCTCGTCGTGATGGCTGTTGGGCACCAGCAGCCTCGATGTCAGTGCGCAGCCCTGGCCGGCGTGGGTGACCATGGAGAACGCGGCGAACACCGCGGCCATGTTGAAGTCGGCGTCATCGAGGACGATGGCCGCGGACTTGCCGCCCAGCTCCAAGAAGACCCGCTTGAGTGTCCCGCTGGCAGCGGCCATGATCGCCCGCCCAGTCGGGGTGGACCCGGTGAAAGTGACCATGTCCACGTCAGGATCGGTGGTCAACACGGCACCGACCGCCGGGTCCGACGAGCTGAGCACATTGACCACCCCGGCGGGGATATCAGTGTGGTTGGCGATCAGTTCGCCGAGCGCGAGAGTGATCAGCGGCGTGTCGGGCGCGGCCTTGAGTACCACGGTGCAGCCGGCGGCCAGCGCGGGCGCGAGCTTCGCCAGGGCCAGTTGGTTGGGGTAGTTGTAGGCGATGATCGCGCCGACGACGCCGGCGGCTTCCTTCTCCACCCAGCGGTGATGCAGCATTCCGCGGCTCTCGACGTTGCCGAGATCTTCGGTCATCGGATAGTTCTTCAGCAGATCGGCGTAGTAGCGCACGATCGCGATCGGCTGGTCCAGCTGTGCACCCTGGGTCAGCGCCGGGGTAGCACCGACCTCGGCGATGGTCAGTGCGGCGAGTTCGTCACGGTGCTCGACGAGCGCACGGTGCAGTTGGTCCAGGCAGCGGATCCGCAGTGCGGTGTCGGTGGCCCACTCACCGGTATCGAAGGCCCGACGGGCCGCCGCGATGGCCGCGCCCGCGTCCTCGACGCCGGCCTCGGGGGCGTAGCCCAGGACTTCGCCGGTGGCCGGGTTGAGCGAGGCATACGTGGCGCCCGCCTCCACCAGCTCACCGTTGATCAGCAGTCGCCGGTCGACACCTTGTCCCGTGGAGCTGTCGGCGGCGGTCTCTGCTGTGTCCTGCGAACGCATCGAGCCTCCCGATGGGTAACTAGATTCTCATCTGCGGCGAATCATACATCTCGCATGTGAGAACTCAAGAGCCGGAGAAAGGCGTTGCAACCTGCACTTCTACGGCGAGAGTTAATGCGGCTGCGGCATTTTCGCAGCTGAGAGGGGTCCGGGTGCGCCTTGCCAGAATCCAATATACGAGAGTACGATTCTCAACACTCGGAAAGGAGATTCTTTGTGACCGAGACCGGCCTCGTAAGGACTGCTGTCGTGACCGGGGGCGCCTCGGGCATCGGTGCGGCGGTCGTTACCCGATTGCGTGCCGCCGGCCATCGGGTGGCCGTCATCGACCTCAAACCCAACGGCGGTTCAGCGAGCCTCGACGGAGGAGAGGCGAAGCTGGGACCGGCGCATGAACACGGTCAGGATCTGGCCTTCGCCGCCGACGTGACCGATCGCGCCCAGATCGACGCCGCACTGACGCAGATCCGCGAACAGCTCGGCCCGGTCACCATCCTGGTCAACGCCGCCGGCAAGGACGGTTTCAAAAAATTCAGCCACATCAGCTTCGAGGACTGGCAACAGATCATCGACATCAACCTCAACGGGGTCTTCCACACCATTCAGGCAGTACTGCCCGACATGGTCGAAGCCGGCTGGGGACGCATCGTCAACATCTCCTCGTCGAGCACTCATTCCGGGACTCCGTATATGGCGCACTATGTTGCGGCCAAATCCGCAGTGAACGGGCTCACCAAGACCTTGGCGCTGGAGTACGGGCCGAGCGGGATCACGGTCAACGCCGTACCGCCGGGCTTCATCGACACCCCCATGCTGCGCAACGCCGATCGTCGGGGATTCCTCGGCAACATCGAGGACAACATCGCCAAAACCCCCGTACGGCGCATCGGACAGCCCGAGGACATCGCGGCGGCGTGCGCGTTCCTGGTGTCTGAGGAGGCCGGCTACATCACCGGGCAGATCATCGGCGTCAACGGCGGCCGAAACACCTGACATTCAAGATATTTCCACGCCACGGCGTGCACGGGCACCAACGAAAGGAACACCAGTGGGACGCGTTGCCGGGAAGGTCGCATTCATCACGGGGGCAGCCCGCGGGCAGGGCCGCAGCCATGCACTGCGACTTGCCGAGGAAGGCGCCGACATCATCGCCGTCGACCTGTGCCAGGACATCGAGACGATCGGCTACCCGATGGCGCGGCCGGAGGATCTCGAGGAGACCGCCAAGCTGGTCGAGAAGACCGGTCGCAGCATTGTCACCGCGCAGGCCGACGTACGCGACGCAGCGGCGCTCAAGACCGCGCTGGACGCCGGCCTGGCCGAGTTCGGCAAGCTCGACATCGTTGTCGCGCAGGCCGGTGTCGCAGGCATGAAGGGCAACCCGCCGCTGCAGGCCTGGACCGACGTCATCAATACCAACCTGGTCGGAACCATCAACGGCATCCAGGTCGCGCTGCCCCACCTGTCCGAAGGCGCCTCGATCATCGCCACCTCCTCGGCGGCCGCGTTGATGGACGCCCATCAGAAGGCGAACCCGGGCGCCGACCCCGGCGGGATGGCCTACATGACCTCCAAGCGGTTGATCGCACAGTACGTCCATGATCTCGCAACGGAGTTGGCGGTACGCGGCATCCGGGCCAACGTCATCCACCCGACCAACTGCAACACCGACATGTTGCAGAGCGAGCCGATGTACCGCTCCTTCCGGCCCGACCTGGAACACCCGACCCGCGCCGACGCCGAGCCGGTCTTCTACGTCCAGCAGGCGATGAAGGTGCCGTTCATCGAACCCGAGGACATCTCCAACGCAGTGCTGTGGCTCGCCTCCGAGGAGGCCCGCTACGTGACCGGCATGCAGTTGCGAGTTGACGCCGGCGGATACCTGAAGTGGTACGACTACCACGTCTGATGGCACCCGTCGTTTCGCAGCGCACCGAAATCGGTTGAAAGGAGCGAGAACATGAAGGTTTCCGTTGATGGCCAGCGGTGCCAGGGCCACACGCTGTGCGCGATGATCGCGCCCGACTCCTTCGTGCTCAACGACATTGACGGCACCTCTTCGCCGGTGTCCGAAGTGGTTCCGGCCGATCAGCAGGACGCCGTGCGTGAGGCCGCACACTCCTGCCCCGAACAAGCCATTCTCATCGAGGAATGAAAGGGAGGATTCCTTGAGCGTCAACGACTCACTGCCCGCGACCGGCCAAGACGATGTATCCGACGATCGCAAGAAGAACACCTTCTACTTCGATCGGCACACCCCGGAGTACCGCGATCGATTCGACGAGATAACCAGCGAGATGCACGCCAAGTGTCCGATGGCGTGGAGTCCCACCTACAACGGGCACTGGGTGGCCGCCGACAGCAAGCATGTCTTCGAGCTGGCCCGCTGTCCGGTCGTCTCCAACCACCACGACGTCAGCGGCGAAACTCCTTTCCAGGGCATCACAATTCCCAAGGCGAGCCGTGCGACCGTGGTGCGCGGCGGCATCCTGGAGATGGATGAGCCCGAACACAGCGCCTACCGTGGCGCGCTGAACCCGTACCTGTCCCCCGCTGCGATCAAGCGGTGGGTGCCGTTCGTGGATGAGATCACCCGCGCCGCGCTCGATGAGCACATCGAGTCGGGCCAGATCGATTTTGTCGAGCACCTGGCCAACGTGGTGCCCGCGGTGTTCACCCTCGCCATGATGGGCATCGAACTCAAGAAGTGGAACGTCTACAGCGAGCCCACCCACGCCTCGGTGTACACCCCGGAGCACTCACCCGATCGTGAAAAGATCAACGAGCAGCATCGCGAGATGGGCATCGACATCATCAACAACATGATGGAGATCCGGGAGAACCCGCGCCCGGGGCTGGTCAACGCGATGCTGCAGTTGCGCATCGACGGTGAGCCGGCACCCGACATCGAGATCCTGGGCAACCTGGGCCTGGTCATCGGCGGCGGTTTCGACACCACCACGGCGCTGACGGCGCACGCACTGGAATGGCTCGGCCAGAATCCGGCCGAGCGCACCCGGCTCAGCCGGGAACGCGCGACGCTGTTGGACCCGGCGACCGAGGAATTCCTCCGGTTCTTCACGCCCGCCCCCGGCGACGGCCGGACATTCGCCGAGGACGTCGAGGTGGAGGGCCAGCAGTTCAAACAGTTCGAGCGACTGTGGCTGTCGTGGGCGATGGCCAACCGCGACCCGGCCATCTTCGAAGATCCCAACAGCATCATTTTGGACCGTAAAGGCAACCGGCACTTCAGCTTCGGCCTGGGAGTACACCGCTGCATCGGGTCCAACGTGGCGCGCACGGTTTTCAAGTCGATGCTGACCGCGGTGCTCGACCGGATGCCCGACTACCAGTGCGACCCTGCAGGCGCGGTGCACTACGACACGATCGGCGTCATCCAGGGCATGCGGAACCTGCCGGCCACCTTCACCCCGGGCAAGCGGCTCGGGCCGGGGCTGGACGCGACCCTGGAGAAGCTGCAGCGGATCTGCGATGAGCAGGAGTGCGCGCGCCCGATCACCGAGCGCAAGGAACCGGTCGTCATCGACTGAGCCTCGCGCTAGCCGCGAGGCAGTCCCAGCCCCTGTTGGGCAATGATGTTGCGGTGAATCTCCGAGGTACCCCCGGCGATGGTGCCGGAGAAGCTTCGGGCGTGCCGCTCGAACCAGCTGGCGAAGTAACTGTCGAGGTTCATCGGCGCATATGATCCCGAATTCGCAGGGTGTACCAGGCCGTCCGCACCGGCCGCGTCCAGCGCGTGACCGGAGGCGAACATCTCGGCCTCGGAACCGAGCAGCTTGAGCACCGACAGTGCGGCCGCGTCCTCCTCGCCGCGCGCCGCGCGCGCCAGCGCCGCCGACCCCAGCAGGCGCAGGGCCTGATAATCCATGACCGCGGTGGCAAACCGGTCACGTTCGAGCGCACCCTCGGGATGGAAGTCGGCGATGATGTTGTCCAGCCGGTCGGCGAAACCCAGCCACATCATGGTGCGTTCGTGCCCCAGGGATCCGTTGGCCACCCGCCAGCCACCGTGCAGCGGACCGACGAGATTCTCCGCCGGCACCCGCACATCGGTGAAGAAGACCTCGTTGAAGTCTTCGTCGTCGATCCCGCAGATGGTGGGGAACGGACGGCGCACCACCCCCGCGGTGTCGGTCGGGATGACCAGCACACTGATGCCCTTGTGTTTGGGCGCATCGGGATCGGTACGAACGAAGGTGAGCAGCACGTCGGCATCGTGGGCGCCCGAGGTCCACACCTTCTGGCCGTTGACGATGAAGTCTTCTCCGTCACGATCGGCCCTGGTCCGCAAGGACGCCAGGTCCGATCCCGCACTCGGCTCACTCATGCCCAGCGAGGCGGTGATCTCAGCACGCAGAATCGGCACCGCCCAGCGTTGCTTCTGCTCATCGCTACCGAACGAAAGAAGCGATGCCGCAATAATATTCACACCTTGCGGATTGAAGCTGTGATAGATGCGGCGCCGGCACAGCTCTTCTAGATGCACGAACTGCTGCAGCAGGGTGGCGTTGCGACCACCGAACTCCGGCGGATTGCCGGGCAACAACCAGCCGTTGTCGAACAGCAGTCGCTGCCAGTCGCGCGCCCATTGCGGCATGTGCGACACCGAACGTGGCCGCTCCAAGGCGTCGGCCTCGGGGGGCAGGTTGGCGTCGAGGAAGGCCGCGAACTCGGCGCGGAACTCCTCGACGTGCGCGTCAAATGCGAGCTGCAAGGTACTCCTCGGCGATCGCGGCGCGGTGCTGCGCGGCGCCCCCCAGCATCAACTCGCCCGCCTTGGCCCGCTTGAGCGCGAACTGCAGGTCGTTCTCCCAAGTGAAGCCCATCGCGCCGAACAGTTGCAGCCCATGGCGGAAGACCACCGACTGGCATTCCCCAGCGGCGGCCTTGGCCATGGCGGATGCCATCCGCCGCCGCGGGTCATCGACTGTGATCGTCAACGCGGCGAAATAGGCCAGCGCCCGGGCGCGTTCGATCGCCACGTGCATGTCGGCGGCCTTGTGCTGGACGGCCTGGAAGGAGCCGATCGGCACCCCGAACTGTTGCCGGCTGCGGACATGCTCCAAGGCCAGGTCGAGGATGCGCTGGCAGGCACCGACCATCGTCATCGCCATTCCGCTGAGCGCGACGTGGCGCGCCCGCTCGACGTCGACGCGGATCCGGGCCCCGTCAGGCACCTCAACGCCGGCGAAGGACACGTCGCTGACGTGCAACGTCGGGTCGAAGACGGCCGATTTTCGGGTCGTCACCGCGCCGGCGTCGACCAAGAACACACCCGCCGCGGTGACTACCGCCAGCCGATCGGCGCGGTCGCCGTCCAGGACACGCAGGGCGGTTCCCTCCAGCACCCAGCCGGCGGCGTTGCGATGCGCACTCACCCCACTGAAGACCGCTGCGCCAGTGGAACCGTCCGGGTTGTGGCGCTCACCGACCAGCGGGGCGAATTGGGTCATGGTCGCCAGGAAGGGCGTCGGGTCGGTGGCGCGGCCCAGTTCTTCCAGGACGATCGCCAGCTCTACCGCGTTCTCGGGCTCGTGCAGCTCGGTCCAGCCCAGGTCGACGTAGACCTTCCAGAGTGAGTCGACTGCGCCGCCTTCCTCTCCCTCGGCGACACGGCGTACCAGCGAGGGCGAGCACTGCTTGCCCACCACATCGCGTACCGTGCCCTGCCACAGTCGCTGATCTTCGTCGAACTCCAAAAGCATCGCAGCCACCTCTCCCAAGCGCCGATTGAGAATAACATTCTCGCTAATGGATGTAACGATCTCGTGTTGAGATGCCTTGCCGTCGCTGCATAACGACGTAGTGATCTGGCGACGACGTCACCCACTGCGGGCAACCGTCGCGGGTCAGTATGAGAATCTTGTTCTTGCCTGCAAAGAATACAGCTATACAATGGGTACCACCGGGGGGTCGGGCGGCACGGTGACTGCACCACGTGCCCGGCGGGCGGTACTACGAAGGGCGGCGTTGATGATCGAGCACCCCGACGGCACCCGCACGCCTGTCATCGACGCCAGTGTGCACATCTTTGCGGCATCCAACTCCGACCTCCGCACCTTCATGCGCGAACCGTTCAAGAGCCGCGGCTTTCCCGACTACGAAATGGACTGGTACGGCGCGCCGGGCGGCGAGTACGCCCCCGGCACCGACGGCCCGCAGCGCCAATACCCGGGGTCCGATCCCGACCTGGTCGCCCAGCACCTGTTCGCCGAACGCGGGATCGACGTGGCGGTGCTGCACCCGATGACCCGCGGGGTCATGCCGGACCGGCATCTGGGATCTGCGATCGCCGCGGCGCACAACGAGATTCTGGTGTCGCGCTGGCTGGACCACCCCGAGTACGGCGAGCGCTTCCGGGGCACCATCCGGGTCAACCCCGACGACATCGCCGGCGCGCTGCGGGAGATCGAACGCTGGAAGGATCACCCCCGGATCGTGCAGATCGGCGTTCCGTTGCAATCCCGGGAACTCTTCGGCAAACCGCAGTTCTGGCCGCTGTGGGAGGCGGCCATCGACGCGAGCCTGCCGGTCGTGGCACACATCGAGGTGGGTTCGGGCATCTCCGCCTCGCCGACGCCGTCCGGCGTGCCCCGCACCTACGAGCAGTACGTCAGCTTCATGGCATGCAATTACCTGTACCACCTGATGAACATGATCGCCGAGGGCGTCTTCGAGCGGATGCCGGCGCTGAAGTTCGTGTGGGCCGACGGCGCCGCGGACCTGCTGACGCCGATCATCTGGCGGATGGACACCTTCGGCCGGCCACACCTGGAGCAAACACCCTGGGCACCGAAGATGCCCAGCGACTACCTGCCCGGCCACGTCTACTTCGTGCAGGGCGCCATGGACGGCCCCGGGGACACCGATTTTGCCGGCGAATGGTTCGGCTTCACCGGCAAAGAGGACATGGTGATGTACGGGTCCAGCTATCCGCACTGGCAGCGCAACGACCTGATCGTTCCACGCGCATTCAGCGCCGAACAGCGCGACAAGCTGTGCTGGCGCAACGCCAGTCGGCTATACGGCATCGACGTGGGCGCCGTCGCGGGCGCACACTAGAGAGCAGCAGGAATCAAGGGAGTTCACGATGACCGTGACAGCCACCGAGCGTAAGCCGGCCGCCGAGCGAATCGCTGTGCGGTGTGTGGATTCGGACGTTCACCCGGTGCCGCGGCGCGGCGACCTGGTGCAATATCTCCCCGAGCCCTGGCGCAGCAAGTACTTTCTGCCCCGTCGGGTCGGCGAGCAGATCTACTACGACGCCCCCGACTACGCACACGCCTTCGCCATGCGTGTTGACGCGTTCCCGGCCGATGGCGAATTCCCGGGAAGCGACCCGGAGTTGGCGTTCAAACAACTCATCATGGAAGCGGGCGCCGACTACGCGATCCTTGAGCCCGCCGCCTACCCGGCCCGCTTCCCCGAAGCACAGCAGGCGATGTCGACTGCGCTCAACGACTGGCAGGCCAACCATTGGCTCGACGCCAAGAACAACTGGCATGAGCGCTGGCGCGGCTCGATCTGCGCCGCGATCGAGGACCCCGCCGGCGCGGTCGCCGAGATCGAGAAATGGGCCGGGCACCCCTACATGGCGCAGATCCTGATCAAGGCCGAGCCACGGCCCGCGTGGGGCGACCCCAAGTACGACCCGATCTGGGCGGCGGCCACCAAGCACGACATCACCGTGAGCTGCCACCTGTCCCGCAGCCATCACGAAGAACTGCCGATGCCGCCGGTAGGAATGCCCAGCTACAACCACGATTTCATGGTCACCTACTCGCTGCTGGCAGCGAACCAGGTGATGAGCCTGGTGTTCGACGGGGTCTTCGACCGGCACCCGAACCTGCGCATCGTGCTCGTCGAACACGCCTTCACCTGGATCCTGCCGCTGATGTGGCGGATGGACGCCATCTACGCGGCCCGCAAGTCATGGGTAGACATCAAGCGCAAGCCCAGTGAATACGTCAAGGAACACATCAAATTCACCACCCAGCCATTGGACTACCCGGAGGATAAGACCGAACTCTCACGTGCCCTGGAATGGATGGAGTGCGAGAAGATCCTGCTCTATTCCTCGGACTACCCGCACTGGACCTTCGACGATCCGCGCTGGCTGGTCAAACACCTGCCCAAGGCGGCCCGGGAAGCGGTGATGTTCAAAAACGGACTGCAGACCTACCACCTTCCCGACACGGTCCCGGCCCTCGAGGGACAGGTGCGGGTGTTCTAGATGAGCCACGACGAGCAGCGGCCCCGGCTGGCCCAGGGCCGGGAGCACATTGTTGCCACCATCGATGAAATCCCGCCCGGCACGCACAAGCTCGTGCCGATCGGGCATCACGGAGTCGGCGTGTACAACATCAATGGGACGTTCTACGCAATCGCGAACTTCTGCCCTCACCAGGGCGGTCCGCTGTGCTCGGGCCGGCTGCGCGGTCGTACCGTCGTCGACGAGGAGCGCCCGGGCGACGCCGCCATGGTCCGCGACCTCGAGTACATCTACTGCCCTTGGCATCAATGGGGTTTCGAACTCGCCACCGGTACGACCGCGGTCAAACCGGAGTGGAGCATCCGCACCTACCCGGTGCGGGTAGTCGGCAACGACGTCCTCGTCCAGGCCTAGCGCACAGGAGTTTTCGGTGGCCTCTATCGAAGTCAACGCCGGCAACGTTGTCTACGAGATCCTCGGTACCACGGGTGAGCTGATCGTCTTGACCCCCGGTGGGCGATTCTCCAAGGAGATCCCCGGATTGCGCCCGCTCGCCGACGCTCTCGTCGAAGGCGGGTACCGCGTGCTGCTGTGGGACCGGCCCAACTGCGGGGCCTCCGACGTGCAGTTCTACGGCCAGTCCGAATCGCACATGCGCGCCGAAACCCTGCACGGACTGTTGACCGCCCTGGGGACTGGACCGGTCATCCTGGCCGGCGGCTCGGGTGGGGCACGCGACTCGATCCTGACCACCATGCTCTATCCGGAGTTGGTCACCAAGCTGGCCCTGTGGAACATCGTGGGCGGCATCTACGGCACCTTCGTGCTCGGGTCCTACTACGTGGTGCCCAGCATCCTGGCCGCGCGTGGTGGCGGCCCGGCGGCCCTGCTGGGCGTACGCGAATGGCAGGAGCGGATCGAGGAGAATCCCAACAACAAACAACGGCTGCTCGACCTGGACGGCGATGCGTTCCTCAAGGTGATGTTGCGCTGGCTCAACGCCTTCGTCTCCAAGCCGGGCCAGACGATTCCCGGCGTGGACGACGAGATGTTCGACCGGATCACGGTTCCCACACTGATCATCCGCGGCGGCGAGAACGACTGGGACCACCCGAAACGGACCTCACTGGAGGTCAACTGCCTGATCAAGGGATCCGAGCTGATCGACCCACCCTGGCCCGAAGACGCCTGGGAGCGGGCCGCTGAAGATCGGGCATCGGGAAAAGTCAGTCACTTCAACATGTTCGACACCTGGGTGCAGGCCGCCCCGGCGATCCTGGAATTTTTGGGCCGCTGATGCACTCAGCTGGTATGGATGTGAACCTCGCAGTTCAGCGACGCCTCCAGCGCCGTGTGGATCCGGCTTTCGCCGACCCGCTGCAGATCCGACTCCGCCAACGTCACGTGCACGATGTCCAGACCATCGGGCCCCGCTGCGCGAGCGATCTCGCCGGACAGTCCCAGCCCGGCCAGCACCCCGTGCACGTCGTCATCGGTGCCCCTGCTGAGGTAGGTCACCACACCTGGCGTCGGCGCCGTGCCGAAGGCTTTGGCGCACAGCCGCACACCGATATCAATGACGTCCCGTTCGGCTCCGGTGATCAGCAACCGTACGTGTCGCCGGCCCACCGGCATGGCGGCGATGTCGGCATCGACCACATCGACACCGGCTTGGCCGGCCAGCTCGCGCAGCGTTGCCATTCCCGACATCAGATGCTCGGGCACCAGCTTCCCGGCCGGGTCGACGTCGAGTCGCACCACCGCTGTTCTCACGTCCGCGAGCCTAGTCAAACGAGGTGTCAATGACGACCAACAGCACGGTCACTCCGGACGCCAAAGCGATCACTGTGGCCGCCTGGCCGGGCTGCCCGCCGCGACTGCTGCGACTGCAGTCCGGTGTCGAGGGCGCAACGGAATACCAGGCCGGCGGCTATCGACCGCTGCGCGACCCGGACGAGCTTCTCGCCGAGGTGGAACGCAGCGGTCTGCTCGGCCGCGGCGGCGCGGGATTCCCGCTCGCAGTCAAGCTGCGTTCGGTGCGCGACGCCGGCCGCCGCGGCCGCGACACCGTCGTGGTGGCCAATGGCGAAGAGGGCGAACCAGCCTCGATCAAGGACCGGTGGCTGCTGCGCAACCGACCCCATCTGGTACTGGACGGGTTACGGCTGACCGCGGCTACGGTGGCGGCACGTCGCGCCTACGTCTATGTCTCCGATGCCTGGGCGGCCCGCAGCGTCGAGAACGCCCTGACCGAGGTCGGCCCGGAAGTCCTTGGCGGGCTGTCGATCCGGGTGGTCACCGTCGACGCGGGCTATGTGGCCGGCGAGGAGACTGCGGCGGTGCGGGCCATCAACGGCGGCCCGGCCAAGCCGACGGACAAACCACCTCGCCCCTACCAACAGGGAGTCGGTGCGCTGCCGACCCTGGTCTCCAATGTCGAAACGCTGGCGAATCTCCCCTATCTGCAACAGCACGGAGCCGAAGCGTTTCGCACGCACGGAACTGCCTTGTCGCCGGGTACCTTCCTGGCCACGGTCAGCGGCGGCGGGGTTTCGCCCGTGCTCTACGAGCTGCCGCATGGCGTCCCGATCGCCGAACTGCTGAGCGCGCACGGGATTGCGGCCGAGCAGGTCCGCGGTGTTCTGATGGGTGGGTATTTCGCCGGTCTGCTCAACCACGAAGCGCTGCGGGTCACCCTCGACCACGAGTCGCTGCGCGCGAGCGGCAGCGGCCTGGGCTGCGGGGCGATCTGCGTTCTCACCGACGACTGCCCGGTGGCGGTGGCGGCCGCGGTATTGGCCTATTTCGGCAGGGAGAACGCCGGGCAGTGTGGGTCGTGCTTCAACGGCACCGTGGCTATGGCGGCGGTCGCCGAAGCCCTGCGGGATGGAGTCGCGACCACCGAAGACGTGCAGCGGCTGCAACGGTGGGCCGGTGTGCTGCCCGGGCGCGGCGCCTGCGGCACGCTGGACGGTGCCACCCATGTTGCCGCCAGTCTGCTGACCCGGTTTCCGGAGTTGGTGACGCGCCACCTCGACGGCGCCTGCGACGTCTGCCGTGGCGGCGCCTTCCGCGCGATGCGTCCCTACCAGGTCGAGGAGGTGACGGCATGAAGATCCGCCTGGACCGCACGCTGTGCGACGGGTTCGGCTTCTGCGCCAAACACGCGCCCAAACATTTTTCGCTGGACGACTGGGGCTATGCGTCCTTGACGGGCGACGGGTCGGTTGAGAAAGCCGACGAGCACGATGTCATGCGCGCCCTGCTGGACTGCCCGGTGCACGCCATCATCGAGATCACCGAAGAGGACGACCTATGAGCGCACCTGGCCGTCCCCTTCCCGCGGTCACCCCCGAGAACGAATTCTTTTGGACCGCTGGCGCTGACGGCGTGCTACGGCTGCAGGAATGTCTCGATTGCGCCGCACTGATCCATCCGCCACAACCGGTGTGCCGGTATTGCCGCAGCATGAATATGGGTGTGCGTGACGTGTCTGGCCGGGCCACGCTGGCGGGCTTCACCGTCAACCACCGATTCAGCCTGCCCGGTCTGCCGGCGCCCTATGTGGTGGCGCAGGTAGCGATCGACGAAGACCCACGAGTTCGGCTGACCACCACCCTCATCGACTGCGACCCCGACCAGCTCGGACTGGGCCAGCAGGTGGAGGTGGCGTTCGAGAACATCGACGATGTCTGGTTGCCGCTGTTTCGGCCGGTGCCCGACAGTGCGGAGATCAAGCCGCTTCCCGACGACGAGATCGCGCCCGAAGACTACGCACAGCATGTGCGCCCGATGGTGTCCGCCGACAAGTTCGAGGACAAGGTGGCGATCACCGGGGTCGGGGCGTCACGACTGGGCCGTCGGCTGATGGCCGCGCCGCTGGCGCTGACCGTGCAGGCATGCCAGGCGGCCGTCACCGATGCGGGCTTGACCTTCGAGGACATCGACGGACTCTCCACGTACCCGGGCTTAGACGTCGCGGGCATGGGCGAGGGCGGGGTGTCGGCGCTGGAGGGCGCGTTGGGGTTCCGCCCGACCTGGATCAACGGCGGCATGGACACCTTCGGTCCGAGCGGTTCTGTCATCGCCGCGATGATGGCCGTGGCCACCGGGCTGGCCCGGCACGTGTTGTGTTTCCGAACCGTGTGGGAATCGACCTTCGCCGAGCGGCTGAAAGTGGGCAGGGCCGCACCACCCGGCGGACGGCGTACGAACAGTTGGCAGGTTCCGTTCGGCGCCACCTCGGCAGCACACACCCTGGCACTCAATGCGCAGCGGCATTTCCACCGCTACGGGACCACCCGCGAGACACTCGGCTGGATCGCGTTGAACCAGCGGGCCAATGCCGCACTGAACCCGACCGCGATCTACCGCGATCCGATGGGCATGGACGACTACCTGTCCGCTCGGATGATCACCACCCCGTTCGGTCTCTACGACTGCGACGTCCCGTGCGATGGCGCGGTCGCGGTGATCGTGTCGGCCGTCGATGCGGCACGCGACTTGGCCAAGCCGCCGATCCGGGTCGAGGCGGTCGGCACTCAGATCATCGAACGAACCGATTGGGACCAGAGCACGCTGACCCACGAACCGCAGGTCCTCGGCCAGTCCGCACACCTGTGGTCCCGGACGTCGTTGCGGCCGGCGGACGTCGACGTCGCCGAACTCTACGACGGGTTCACCTTCAACTGCCTGTCTTGGATTGAGGCACTGGGCTTCTGCGGCATCGGTGAGGCGAAGAGCTTCCTGGACGGGGGCGTCAACATCGCACGCGACGGGGTGCTGCCGCTGAACACCCACGGTGGTCAGCTCTCGCACGGCCGTACGCACGGCATGGGACTGATCCACGAGGCGGTCACCCAGCTGCGCGGTGAGGCCGGTGAACGCCAGATCGCCGATGCGCGGGTCGCCGTGGCCAGCAGCGGCGGACTGACACCGAGTGGGGTCATCTTGCTGCGGACCGACTCGTGAGGACCGACTCGTGAACACAACGGTGCGCCCGCGGATGGTCAGTGCCGACGGGGTCCCGATGTCGGCACTGGTCGCCGAGGTCCCCGATCCGCGTGCGGTGGTTGTCGCGCTGCACGGTGGTGGGACCACGTCGATCTACTTCGACTGCCCCGGACAGCCCACGCTGTCGCTGTTGAGAGCCGGTGCGGCGCTGGGCTACACCGTGATCGCGTTAGATCGTCCGGGCTACGGCAGCTCAGCCCTGTATCCGGAGGCGATGACCGAGCCCGAGCAACGCGTCCGGCTGGCCTATCTGGCCGTCGATCGGATCCTGGGCGAACGGGGTCGTGGCGCAGGGCTGTTCGTGCTGGGTCATTCCAACGGTTGCGAGCTGGCGGTGCGGATGGCCGCAACCGACCGCGGCGCGGAGCTGCTCGGTCTGGAACTGGCCGGCACCGGACTGCGCTACCAAGACGCCGCGCGTACCGCATTGAGTTCGGCCGGACCCGGACAGCGGCCCGCCGGTCTGCGCGAACTGCTCTGGGAGCCCGCCGCGCTGTACCCGGAGGCGGTGCTGCGCGGGATCACCAACGCATCGTCGGGCGCTCCGTATGAGGCCGACATGGTGGCCAGTTGGCCGCGACGGGACTTTCCGGCACTGGCCGCACAGGTTCGGGCGCCGGTGCGCTTCACCTTCGCCGAACACGAGAAGGTCTGGGAGTCCGGCCCGGCCGCGCAACGCGAGATCCGCAACATCTTCACTGCCGCAGACAGTTTCACCAGCAACCACCAGCTCGAGTCGGGTCATAATCTCAGCCTTGGCTTCAGCGCAGCGCAGTACCACCAGTCGGTGCTGTCATTCGTCAACGATTGCGCGACCGCCATCGTCGCGCGAGACTCGGAGGTCAGCTGATGCGGGTCGGATTCATCGGGTTGGGCAGCCAGGGCGCGCCGATGGCGCGGCGCATCATCGAGGGCGGCTACGCCACGACATTGTGGGCGCGAAGAGACGGCACGCTGGAGTCCTTCTCCGACACCGAGGCACGCATCGCCGATTCCCCCGCGAAGTTGGCCGGCCAAAGCGACCTGGTCTGCCTGTGCGTGGTGGGCGACGCCGATGTCGAGGAAGTGGTCCGGGGCGACAGCGGTGTGCTGGCCGGACTGCAGCCCGGCGGAATCATCGCGATTCACAGCACGGTCCATCCCGACACCTGTCGCCGGTTGGCGCAGGACTGTGCCGAACAGCAGGTCTCGGTGATCGATGCTCCGGTCAGCGGCGGCGGTCCGGCCGCCGCGGCCGGCACCTTGCTGGTGATGGCCGGGGGTGAGTCCGACGTCGTCGAGCGCTGCCGGCCCGTCTTCGAGACCTACGCCGACCCGGTGGTGCATCTGGGCGAACTGGGCACCGGTCAGGTGACCAAGCTGCTCAACAACCTGTTGTTCACCGCTAACCTCGGGACCGCCGCCACCGCGCTGGCTCTGGGCGAGCAACTGGGCGTCGCCACCGACCGGCTCGCCGAGGTGGTGTCCCGGGGCAGCGCGAACAGCTTCGCGCTGAACAGCATCCGGGGGTCGGGCGGCACCCTGGACCGGCTGGCGGGGCTGGCAGGAGCCCTGCTGCAGAAGGATGTCCGATTGGTGTCTGATCTGGCCCAGCGGGCGGGGGCAGATCCTTCAGCGGTGCTCGATGCCGCTGATGCGGCGCTGGCGCTGATGGATCACCCCCGGTGACGCCGGTCTGCGCAGAACCCTTCCGACACGCTGCCGTTTACCTTACAGTAGCGGTTATAGTCCATCGTCCCAGCGTCGGCTTCGCCTAGCTTCCGGCGCACCGAGGAGGTTCGATGACCAAGGCGGAACTCATCTTCGACCCGTTCTCCGAAGAGTATTACGAGAACCCCTTCGACATCTATCGGCGCATGCGCGAGGAAGCACCGCTGTACTACAACGCCGAAGAGGACTTCTACGCGCTGACCCGCCACGAAGATGTGTCGGCGGCTCTCAAGGACTTCGAGACCTATTCGTCGGCCCGCGGCTGCGATCTCGCGATGGTGCGCTCGGGTGAGGCGCCGCAGAAAATGATCATCTTCATGGACCCACCGGATCACCGGCATATGCGCAGCCTGCTCAACAAGGCCTTCACCCCGCGCGCGATCCAGGCCCAGCGCGACACCGTCATCGAGCAGGTCGAGCGGTTCCTGGGCGCCGTCGACCCCGACGGTTTCGACGTGGTGCAGGACTTCTCCGGCCCGTTCCCGGTAGAGGTCATCACCCGGATGGCCGGCGTGCCTGATGAGTACCGTCAACAGGTTCGGCACTGGATCGACACCTCGCTGCAGCGCGAGCCGGGGCAGATCGAGGTCAGCGAAGCCGGCATGCAGGCCACCATCGAGACCGCGACCTACTACTACGGACTGATCCAGGAACGGCGCGCCAACCCGCAGGACGACATGATCAGCAGGCTGATTGCCGCCGAGATGCCCGGCGAGGACGGCAGCATGCGGCGCCTCGACGATATCGAGATCACCGGATTCGCCTCGCTACTCGGGGCCGCCGGTGCGGAAACCGTCACCAAGCTGGTCGGCAACGCCGCAGTGATCTTCGCCCGCCAGCCCGACCAGTGGCAGAAGCTCCTCGACGATCGCAGCAAGGTTCCCGCGGCAGTCGAGGAACTGCTGCGCTACGAGGGCCCGGTGCAGTACAACGTCCGCTACACCCTCAAGGAAGCGCACGTCGCCGGTGGCACCATTCCGGCCGGCAAACCGGTGTTCTTGATCGCCGCGGCCGCCAACCGGGATCCCGAGGCGTTCACCGATCCCGACACCTTCGACGTCGACCGGGACCAGACCCAGGCGCAACACCTGGGCCTCGGATATGGGATTCACAGCTGCCTGGGGGCAGCGCTGGCCCGGATGGAAAGCGTCATCGCCTTGGAGCGACTGCTGGACTTCATGCCTCGCTATGAGGTGGATTGGGCTGGCCTGCAACGAGTTCACATGCAGAACGTCTCCGGCTGGAAGAACGTTCCCGTCCGCGTGCTGCGTTAGGGGTGTCAATGTCACGCCGACAGGTGGTGGTCGATTACGGGTTGTGCGAAGCCAATGCGATCTGTATGGGCGTCAACCCGGAGGTGTTCCACGTCGATGACGACGACAACCTCTTCATTCTCAAACCTGACATCACCGCCGAGACCGAACGCGACGTCGCCGAGGCGGTCCGCCGCTGCCCCCGCCAGGCGCTGGCGATCGTCGAGGTCGACGACTAGCGCGCCGGGAATCCCGACAGGATCACCGCGTTGCACTCGGCCGCGGCCTGCCGAAGCTTCGCCGCCTCCTGGTAGGCCTCGGAGTGGTACCAGGCGCGGGCGGCGTCGACGGTTTCGAACTCCAATACCACGGTTTGGTTTCCGTGCCACTGGCCTTCCAGCACCTCATGCTGGGTCTCGACGGTCAGGATCGTGGCGCCGGCCATCGTCGGCCCGGCAGCCTTACCGTAGGCAACCATGCCCGCGGGGTCCTTGATGGCCTCGGTCAAGATGACATATCCCTTGGGCGCGTTCGCCATTAGCTCTCCTGAGTTTCGGTGACGTCGTCGATGGCACGTTCTGGGCATTGCTTGATGGCGTCGCGAACCGCGTCTTCGAACTGCGCCGGCACTTCGTCAACGGTGACCTCGGAATAACCGTCGTCGTTGATGACGAACACCTGCGGGCAGATCGTGGTGCAGATGCCATGTCCGGCACAGCGATCGGGGTCGACCCAGGCCTTCATCGCGCCGCCCGATCGGCCGCGGGGGTGAATTCCAGGTTCAGTTGGATCAGCCCGCGCAGGATGTAGGTCGGGATGTAGTGGAACTGACGCGCCCCCTGCGGGCC